>JADGPO010000148.1 GCA_017882405.1 Solirubrobacteraceae bacterium
GCGCCCGGCCGACGCGTCGGCGGCGCGGTGCTGGGCATTGTCGGGCTGGGGAGGGTCGGGCGTCAGGTGGCCTGGCGGGCGGCCGCGCTGGGGATGCGCGTGCTGGCCGCCGACCCGCAGATCGACGACCACGAGGCGCTGGGGGAGGCCCTGCGGGACGGGCGGCTCGGCGGCTGCGCGCTGGACGTGCTGCCCGACGAGCCGCCGCGCGCCGACGAGCCGGCGCTGAGCTGGCCGCGCACGCTCATCAACCCGCACGCAGCGTGGTACTCACCGCAGTCGCGTCCCGCCCCGTATCGGATCGCCGGCGAGGCGGTGGCCGCGGTGCTGGAGGGACGCGAGCCGGCGTCGGCCCTGGCGCGGCCCTCAGGCTCCTGAGTCGCTGAACGCGCGGGCGGCCCGCCGCAGCGCGCCCACGTCGCAGTCCAGCTCGAGCGAGGCGGCCGCCAGCGACATCTCCACGTAGCGCTCGGCCGTATGGTCTGAGTCGCCGAGCACCATTTGCACGGCCAGGCCGTCCGTGAGCGCCGACAGCCGCAGCGCCACCGCGTCGGGCTCGTCCACGCTCCACTCGCCGCGCGCGCAGCCGTGGCGGATGACGTCGGCGATCGTCTCGCGCCAGCGCTCGTGGAAACGGCGCTGGGCGGCAGCCGTCTCCGGGTGCCGGCGCGAGTACACCCACAGGTCCATCCACAGCGGCCAGTCACTCGTGCTGGAGCCGACGAACAGGCAGGCGATGCGCTCCACGGCCGACCCCAGACGCTCCAGCTCGGACAGCAGCGGCTCGTAGAACGCGTCGTCGGCGTGGGTGATCGCCTCGGCGAACAGCTGGTCCTTGGTGCCGAAGTAGTAGACGACGCTGGTGGCGCTGAGCCCGGCGCGCTCGGCCACGTCGGACAGGCGCACGTCCCAGAGCCCGCGCTCGCGGATCAGCTCGACCGTGGTGGCCAGGATCTGCGGCCGGCGGACGTCGTCCAGGCGCCGCCGCGGGCGCTCGCTCACGTCGCTCATGGTCGTGGTACGGTGCCGCTTGAAATCGCCATTTCAAATGAGTATTCCAGATGCCCGCCGATCCCCTCGCCTCCACCTCGCTACGCGCCGACGCCAACGCCGGTCGGGTCGCGCTGATCACCGGCGGCGGGACGGGCATCGGGCGCGCCACGGCCCTTGAGCTGGCCGCCACCGGCGCCCGCGTGATCATCTGCGGCCGGCGGTCTGAGCCTCTGCGGGCGACGGCGGAGCAGATCCAGGCGGCCGGTGGTGAGTGCCTGGCGGCTCCCGCCGACATCCGTGAGCCCGAGCAGGTGCAGCGGGCCGTCGACGCCGGGCTGGAGCGCTTCGGCGCCATCGACGTGCTCGTGAACAACGCCGGCGGCCAGTTCAACGCGCCCGCCGAGGAGATCTCCGACAACGGCTGGCGGGCGGTGCACCGGCTGGCCGTCGATGCCGCCTGGAGCATCACCCGGACGGTGGCCACCCGCTCGATGATCCCCCGCCGCGATGGACTGGTGGTGTTCATCGGCTTCAGCCCGCAGCGCGGCAACCCCGGGTTCGCGCACGCCTGCGCGGCCCGCGCGGCGGTGGCCAACCTGGCCTCGGGGCTGGCGGTGGAATGGGGACGCCACGGGATTCGCAGCGTGTGCCTGGCGGTCGGCACGATCCTCACCGAGGGACTGGCGCAGTACGCCGAGGCCGAGGCCGAGCGCTGGCGACGGGCGATTCCCCTGCGGCGGCTGGGCACGCCCGCGGAGGTGGCCGGGCTGGTCGCCTTCCTGGCCAGTCCCGGCGGCGCCTACATCACCGCCACCACGATCGCCGTCGACGGCGGCGCCGACGCGTGGGGCATGGGCGAGCCGGTGCCGGAGTGACCGTCACGGCTCGGCGGCTCGACGCGCTGTTTCACCCGTCGTCGGTGGCCGTGGTCGGTGCCTCCGACGACCCGCGCAAGTGGGGCAACTGGCTGGCGCGCGGCGCGCTGCGCGGCGAGGGCCGCCGGCCTGCCTATCTGCTCAACCACCGTGGCGGCGAGATCCTCGGCCGACGGGCGTACCCGGCGCTGTCCGAGCTTCCCGAGGCCGCCGAGCTGGTGGTGATTGCCGTCCCCGAGGCTGCGGTGTCGGCCACCGTGGACGCGGCCCTCTCGATCGGGGCGCGGGCGATCGTGGTGATCAGCGCGGGCATCCAGGGGTCTGCCGAGGCCGACGCCGTGGACGCCGAGCTCGCCGCCCGGGTGCGCGCCGCCGGCGCGCTCCTGGTGGGCCCCAACTGCCTGGGCGTGCTCGACTCGGGCACGGAGCTGGAGCTGGTTCCCAACCCACTGCCGGCGGGCTCGATCGGGCTGATCTCCCAGAGCGGCAACTTCGCGCTGGAGCTGGCGCTGCTGGCCGAGCCCGAGCGCCTCGGCTTCTCGCGGTTCGTCTCGCTGGGCAACCAGGCCGACGTGGGCGCTGCCGAGCTGATCGCCGAGCTGGCCGCGCACGAGGAGACGCGGCTGCTGGCCCTCTACGTGGAGGACTTCCGCGACGGGCGCCAGTTCGCGCGCGCGGCCGGACTGGCCGTCGAGGCGGGCAAGCCGGTGCTCGCCCTGGCGATCGAGCAGGGCGCCGCCACCACCCGCGCCGTGCGCTCGCACACCGGGGCGCTGGCCTCCGACGGCGCGGTGATCGACGCCGCCTGCCGGTCCGCGGGAGTCCAGCGTGTGCGCACTCCGCGGGAGCTGGTCGACGCCGCCTCGGCGCTGTTGCGCTGCTCGCCGGCCCGCGGGCGGCGGATCGCGGTGCTCGCCGACGGGGGCGGGCACGGCAGCATCGCCGCCGGCGTGGCTGCCGACGCCGGGCTGGAGCTGCCCCAGCTCTCCGACGAGGTCGCGCTCTCGCTGCGCGCCCAGCTGCCGGCGGGCGCGGCCGTCGCCAACCCCGTGGACCTCGCGGGGGGCGCGGAGCGCGATGTGCACACGTTCGACCGCCTGGCGCGGGAGCTCCTGTCCGCTGATGAGGTCGACGGCTTGCTGATCACCGGGTACTTCGGCGGCTATCGCGAGTACGGGGAAGCGGTGGCAATCGAGGAGCTGCACACCGCCGCCCTGATCGGCGAAGCCGCTCGCGCCACCGGTCGCCCCGCGGTCGTCCACACGATGTACCCGCACGGCCCTGCCGCCGGCGCCCTGCGCGAGGCCGGGGTCCCGGTCTACGAGTCGGTGGAGCGCAGCGCCGACGCGCTGCGCCGGCTGGTCACCGCCGGGCAGCCAAGGCCGACCGGCGTGCCCGACGTCCTCCCGCCGGCGCCACCCATAGCGAGCATCGACTACGCGTCCGCCCGTGGGCTGCTGGCCGAGGCGGGGGTGACGCTCGTCGCCCAGCGCACGGTGACGAGCGCCGCCGAGGCGTTGGCGGCGGCCGGCGAGCTGGGCTACCCGGTGGTCCTCAAGGCGCTCGGCCGGCTGCACAAGTCAGACGGCGGAGGGGTGGCCCTGGCGATCGCCGACGACGAGCAGCTGGCCCGCGTCTACGAGGACTTCGAGCGCCGCCTGGCCGCGCCGCGGTGCTCGGTGGAGCGGATGGCGCCGCTGGCCGAAGGGCTGGAGCTGCTGATCGGCGCCCGCTGGGACGCCCGCTTCGGTCCCGTCGTCCTGGCCGGCAGCGGCGGTGTCTATGCGGAGGTCCTGCGCGACACGGCGCTCGCCCTGGCGCCGGTCGGCGAGGACGCGGCGGCAGCGATGCTCGACCGACTGCGGTGCGCCCCGCTGCTGCACGGCGCCCGCGGTCGCTCGCCGCTTGACCTGGGGGCGGCCGCCGCGGCGCTGGCGGCGCTGTCCCGCGTTGCGGCCGCTCATCCGGAGCTCGCCGAGCTGGAGATCAACCCGTTGCTGGTGCTGCCCGCCGGAGCGCTCGCGCTCGACGCCCGCGCCGTTGTTCACCGTCATCACGAGGAGGAGACACGTGGAGTTCACCTACACGCCTGACCAGCTGGAGCTGCGCGACCGCGCCAGCCGGCTGACCGACGCAATCATCCCCTTCGAGGAGCCGTGTGAGGCGGGCCGCGGGCTGCCCGATGAGGCGTTGGCCGAGATCCGGCAGCTGACGCTCGAGCATCAGCTCAACGCCATCAACATGCCGGTGCAGTGGGGAGGGCAGGGCCTCTCCGTGCTGGACCAGGTGATCGTCTCCGAGCGCCTCGGCCAGCTCACCAACGCTCTGTGGGACGCCGTCTGGCGCCCGGCCAACGCGCTGCGCCACTGCACCCCGCAGCAGCGCGAGCGCTACCTGATCCCGGCGATCGCCGGCGACCGGCGCGACTGCTTCGCGGTCACCGAGGAGAAGGCGGGCTCGGACCCGTCGCTGATCGAGACGGTGGCGGTGCCGGATTCAAGCGGCGCGTTCCGGCTCAGCGGCGAGAAGTGGTTCGTGACCGTTGGCGACATCGCCGACTTCATGATCGTGCAGGCCCTGGTGGGGGACGAGCGGGCGCCGACGCTGTTCCTGGTCGACAAGGACTCCCCGGGCGTGAGCGTCAAGCGCACCCCGGCCTACATGCACACGTTCGTGTTCGAGCACCCGGAGTTCGTGTTCGACGAAGTGGCGCTCGGACCCGAGCAGGTGCTCGGTGAGATTGGCGGCGGCTATGAGATGACGCGCGAGTGGTTCGTCGAGGAGCGGCTGATGATCGCCGCGCGCGCCACCGGCGCGGCCGAGCGGGCGCTCACCCTGGCCACCGAGTGGGCCGGCGAGCGCGTCCAGTTCGGTCGCCCGATCATCGACAACCAGCTGATCGGCGCGATGATCGCCGACAGCGTGTGCGACGTGGCGCTTTGCCGGGCGCTCACCCATCAGGTCGCCTGGGAGGCGGACGCCGGCATGTCGCGCAAGCTGCTGCACGCCAAGGCGGCGATCGTCAAGCTGACCGCCTCGGAGGCGGCGGGGCGGGTGATCGACCGCGCCGTGCAGATCTTCGGCGGGCGCGGCTACATGCGCGAGAACCCGGTCGAGCGGCTGTACCGCGACATCCGCGTCGACCGCATCTGGGAGGGAACCTCGGAGATCCAGCGCACGATCATCGCCAACGAGGCAAGCAAGCGCGGGCTTGACGCGCTGCTGCAATACGGGGCGCAGGTGGTCGCTCATGCCTGAGCTGGTCGATGTGCAGACCCGCGGGCCGGTCTGCGTGGTCACGCTCACCCGGCCCGCCAAGCTCAACGCGATCTCGAGCGCGATGGAGCGCGAGCTGTGCGAGGCGCTGCACACAGAAGAGGTTCGCACGGCGGCCTGCATCGTCTTCACCGGCGGCCCCGAGGTCTTCTCGGCGGGCGCCGACATCACCGAGATGCGCGGCCTGGATCCGGCTGCGATCGTCGCTTACTACCGCGAGACCGGCGACTTCGCCGAGCGGATCGCCGACCTGCCCCAGCCGACGTTCAGCGCGATCTCGGGCTACTGCCTGGGCGGGGGCCTCGAGCTGGTGCTGGCCACCGACTTCCGGATCGCCGACTCAAGCGCAGTGTTCGGGCTGCCCGAGGTCGAGATCGGGATCGTCCCCAGCTCCGGCGGCACGCACCGGCTCGTTGCGCTGCTCGGATCCGCGCGGGCGAAGGAGCTCATCCTCCTGCGCCAGCGCGTGGACGTCAACGAGGCGCTGCGGCTGGGGCTCGTCACCGAGGTCGCGGGCGACCCGCTCGGTCGTTCGCTGGAGCTGGCGCAGCGGTTGGCCTCGCTGCCGCAGCTGGCCGTGCAGCTCAACAAGAACCTCGTCGACCAGATGGCCGAGGCTTCGCGGAGCGCCGGCCTGGCGCTCGAGCGGCTGGCCTACGGCCTGCTGTCGCAGACCAGCGACACCGACCGCGCGATGGCCGGGAGGCTGGAACGATGATCGCCCCGGCGACGCTCACCGACGAGCAGCGGGCCATCCAGGAGACCTGCCGCGAGTTCGCCGCCCGCGAGATCCGGCCGATCTCGCTGGCCGTCGACGAGGCCGACACCGTGTGGCCGCGGGAGGTGTGGCGCAAGGCGGCCGAGGTGGGCCTGACCGCCTACATGCTGCCCGAGGAGTACGGCGGCGCGGGCATGACCGACTGCCTGACCTCGTGCATCGTGCAGGAGGAGCTCTCTCACGGCTGCTCGGGAATCGGCAACCTGATCACCAGCGGCGGGTTCTTCGCCGAGCCGGTGCTGGAGCTGGGGTCCGAGGAGCAGAAGCGCGAGTGGTTGGCGCCGCTCGCCGATTCCGAGAATCCGCCGCTGACGGCGCTGGCGATCACCGAGCCGTCGAGCGGCTCGGACGCCGCCTCGATCCGCACCCGGGCTCGCCGCGTCGACGGTGGCTACGCGCTCAGCGGCCAGAAGGCGTGGATCTCCAACGGTGGCGTCGCCGAGCTGTACGTGGTGTTCGCCACCGTGGAGCCCGGCAGCGGATATCGCGGGATCACCGCCTTCCTGGTGCGCGGCGACGATCCCGGCCTGCGCTGCGGTCCGCCGATCCGCAAGATGGGCCAGCGCGCGATCCTCAACTGCGAGCTGTTCCTCGACGACGTGTTCGTCGCCGACGATCGCCGGCTGGGGGAGGAGGGTCAGGGCTTCGCGGGGCTGATGCACACCTTCGACCGCTCGCGGGTCACGCTCGCGGCCTCGGCCACCGGGCTGGCGCGCGCCGCCCTGGAGTACGCGGTCGACTACGCCAAGCAGCGCGAGCAGTTCGGCAGGCCGATCGCCTCCCATCAGGCGGTCGCCTTCCGCCTGGCCGACATGGCGCTGCGCGTGGACGCCTCGCGGCTTCTCACCTGGCGCGCGGCGGACCTCGTGGACCGCGGCGAGCAGGCTACCAGCGAGGCGGCGATGGCCAAGCTGCACGCCTCGGAGACGGCCATGTGGTGCGCGTGGGCGGCCGTGCAGACGCTCGGCGGCTGGGGCTACTCGCGCGAGTATCCGGTGGAGAAGTGGATGCGCGACGCCAAGCTGGAGGAGATCGAGGAGGGGACCTCGGACATCCAGCGGCTGGTCATCTCCCGCGCCCTGCTGGGCTGATCAGGCGGCCGACGCGCTCTTGCCGGGGTTGAAGATCCCGTCGGGATCGAGCGCGTGCTTGATCGCCTGCATCATCTCCACGCCCGCCTCGCCGTGCTCCTCGACCAGGAAGCGCGCCTTGCCGTAGCCGACGCCGTGCTCGCCGGTGCAGGTGCCGTCGTGCTCCAGCGCGCGGCGCACCAGCCGGGCGTGG
This sequence comes from Solirubrobacteraceae bacterium, assembly GCA_017882405.1. Next base: position 7,207 of record JADGPO010000148.1, read on the forward strand.
AACTCCTCGCCGCGGGCGACGTCGGCCGGGTCTGAGGGATCGACGAGGATGACCGCGTGGAAGTTGCCGTCGCCGACGTGGCCCACGATCGTCGACGGCAGCTCGTGCTCGGCGATGTCGGCCTGGGTGGCGGCGATGCACTCCGCGAGCGCCGAGATGGGCACGCACACGTCGGTGGTCAGCGCGCCGCTGCCGGGCTTCATCGCCCGGGCGGCCTCCATCGCCCCGTGGCGGGCGTGCCACAGCCGCCGGCGCTCACGCTCGTCGGTGGCCCAGGCGAACTCCGAGCCGCCCAGCTCGGCGGCGATCTCGGCCGTGTCGCGCGCCTGCTTGCCCACGTCGTCATCCGAGGCTCCCTCGAACTCCAGAAACAGCGTCGGCGCGACCGCGAACGACGTGTTGAAGTGGTGGTTGAGCGCCTCCACCTGCCGCTCGTCGACCAGCTCGATCCGGCTCACCGGGATCCCGTACTGGCCCACCCGGACCACGCACTGCACGGCCGCGTCGAGGCTGGGGAAGGTGCACTGCGCCGCCGCCGTGGACTCGGGGATGGGGTGCAGGCGCAGGACCGCCTCGCAGATCAGCCCAAGCGTGCCCTCGGAGCCGATCATCAGCCGCGTCAGGTCATAGCCGGCCGAGGACTTGCGCGCCCGGGAGTGGGTGCGCACGATCCCGCCGCGGGCGTCGACCAGCGTGATCGAGAGCACGTTCTCGCGCATCGCCCCGTAGCGCACGGTCGTGGTACCCGAGGCGCCGGTGGCGATCATCCCGCCGATGGTGGCGTCGGCGCCCGGGTCAACGGAGAAGAACACGCCCTCGGGACGCAGCCGCGCGTCCAGCTGGCGGCGGGTCACCCCGGCCTGCACATGGACATCGAGGTCCTCCAGCGACAGGTCGCTGATGGCGTTCATCTCGCGCATGTCGACGCTGATCCCGCCGGCCAGCGCGGCCACGTGTCCCTCCAGCGAGGTGCCGGCGCCGAACGGGACCAGCGGCAGCCGATGGGCGGCGGCCACGCCGACGATCGCGGCGGCCTCCTCGGTGCTGCGCGGCCACACCACGGCATCGGGCCGCGCCTCCGGGTGGAAGGACTCGTCATGGGCGTGCTGGGAGAGCACGTCTTCGCCGGTCGCCACACGATCAGCTCCGAGCAGATCGGTCAGCGCCTGCTTGCCATCGGCCACGGTGGCCGCAGCCGGACGGTCCACAACGGACATGCTCAACAGCTTGACAGGTCAGTCAGGGAGATTCGACAGCGCGGGATAGAGCGCCCGGTAGCGCTCGCGTTGGGCGGCATAGGCCTGCACCCATTCGGGGTCCGGCTGGACCTCGGCGCTGACCGTGAAGCCCAGCTGCGACGCGCTGCGGGCGTCCTCGAAGACGCCTCCGGCCACTCCGCCGAGCACGGCCGCGCCGTAGGCGGCGCCCGCCTCTGACACGGTGCGCTGGATCGGCAGCTCGAGGATGCTGGCCAGGATCCGCAGCCACAGCTCCGAGCGCGCGCCGCCGCCCGACGCCCGGGCGCTCTGCGGCCGCGAGCCGGCGGCCTCGATCAGGTCCAGGCCGTCGCGCAGGCCGTGGCCGACGCCCTCCAGCAGCGCGCGGACCATCGCCCCCCGGTCGTGGCGCAGTCCCAGCCCGACGAACGCGGCGCGCACGTCGCCGTCGGCGTGCGGGGTCCGCTCACCCGACAGATAGGGCGCGAAGGTCAGCCCCTCGACGCCGGGCTCCCAGCCGGCGGCCTCCTGCAGGAGCGCAGGGATCCCGTCCTCGTGGCCGATCGCTCCGTCGAGCCAGCTGAGCGCGCCGGCGGCCGCCAGGATCACGCCCATCACGTGCCAGCGGTCCGGCAGCGCGTGGCAGAAGGCGTGCAGCCGGCCCTCCGGGTCGGGGGCGTAGGCATCCTGGGCGGCGAAGATCACGCCGCTGGTGCCCAGCACCAGGGAGGCCGGGCTGCCGGCGTCGGTCACGCCCACCCCGAGCGCGCCCGCCGCCTGGTCGCCCGCCCCGGCGGCCACGGGAACGCCGGCGGAGGTGTGGCCGGTGACCTCGTGGGATTCGTGGACCGCCGGCAGCCAAGCCGGATCCACCTCGAACGCCTCGGCAAGCTCCGGGCTCCACGCCCGCCGCCCGACGTCGAGCAGCACGGTTCCCGACGCATCGGAGACGTCGGTCGCCAGCTCTCCGGTGAGGCGGAAGCGGACGTAGTCCTTGGGCAGCAGCACCCGGGCGATGCGGCGGTGCACGTCGGGCTCGTGCTCGGCCAGCCACGCCAGCTTGGGCGCGGTGAAGCCGGCCAGCGCGCGGTTGCCGCTCAGATCCACCAGGCGCTCGATCCCCAGCCGCTGCTCGATCGCCGTCGCCTGTGGCTGGCTGCGGCCGTCGTTCCAGAGGATCGCCGGGCGCAGCGGGCGACCGTCGGACCCCAGCGCGACCAGGCCGTGCATCTGGCCGGTCAATCCGATTCCGTCGGCGTTTTCCGCGTCCAGTTCGGACAGCACCTCCTCGGTGGCCTTCACCCAGGTCTCGGGATCCTGCTCGGACCAGCCGGGATGAGGCATGTCGACGGGATAGGAGCGGGTCGCCTCGGCCAGCAGCTTGCCGTGCTCGTCGATTGACACCCCCTTGGCCGAGGACGTCCCCACGTCGACGCCGATCACGCGTGCCTCACCCGTCATTCTGTCTAATCTTAGACAAAACTCTGGATCGAGAGGATCGTATGACGACACCGCGCTTCACATTCGGCCTGTGGACGGTCGGCAACCCGGGCCGTGACCCGTTCGGGGAACCTACGCGTCCGCCGCGGGACCCGGTGGACACCGTCCACAAGCTCGCCGACGCGGGAGCGTGGGGGGTCAGCCTGCACGACAACGACCTGATCCCCTACGGCACGAGCGCCGCCGAGCGCGACCGGATCGTGGCGGCCTTCAAGGATGCGCTGGCGGAGCGCGGGTTGGGGGTGGGGATGGCCACCACGAACCTGTTCCATCATCCGGCGTTCAAAGACGGGGCGTTCACCTCCAACGACCGCAACGTCCGGCGCGCGGCGATCGGCAAGGCGATGCTGTCGATCGACCTGGGCGCCGAGCTGGGCGCCGAGGTCTACGTCTTCTGGGGCGGGCGCGAGGGCACCGAGGTGGGCGTCGCCAAGGACCCGCGCGATGCGCTGGAGCGCTATCGCGAGGCGATCAACGTGCTGGCGGACTACAGCGTCGGCCGGGGCTACGACCTGGTCTTCGCGATGGAGCCCAAGCCCAACGAGCCCCGCGGCGACCTGTTCCTGCCTACGGTGGGCCATGCGCTGCACTTCATCTCGACCCTCGAGCGGCCCGAGATGGTGGGTGTCAACCCTGAGGTCGCGCACGAGACGATGGCCGGGCTGTCGTTCATGCACGGGGTGGGGCAGGCGCTGTGGGCCGGCAAGCTGTTCCACATCGATCTCAACGGCCAGCGCATCGGTCGCTTTGACCAGGACTACCGCTTCGGCGCCGAGGATCTCAAGGAGGCCTTTCACCTCGTCAGGCTGCTGGAGCGGGCCGGTTACGAGGGTCCCCGCCACTTCGACGCGCACCCTTACCGCAATGCCGACGAACAGGACGTGTGGGCGTTCGCGCGCGGCTGCATGAGCACGTACACCGCGCTGGCCGAGAAGGCGCGCCACTTCGACTCGCTGCCCGAGGTCCAGGAGGCGATGGCGGCGGCCTCGGTCGACGAGCTGGGTCGCGCCTCGTGCGACGGCGTCGGAGAGAGCGAGTCGCTGAAGTCCGAGGCCGGCGAGCTGGACCGGCTGGCGGCCCGCGGCTACGGCAACGAGCACCTGGATCAGCTGGTGGTCGACGTGCTGCTCGGGGTACGTTGAATTCTCGCGAGCGCGTCATCGATTGTCTCTTTCGCGCGGGGCCGGTCGCCCGGGCGCAGGTCGTCCGCGATACGCGGCTGTCGCGGGCCACGGTCTCGAGGCTGATCGGCGAACTGGAAGCTGGAGGGCTGGTGGATGAACGTCCCGCCCAGCGGGGTTCGCAGGGGCGTGCCGGGCGTCCCACGTCGCTGCTGGTGATCGAGCCCGGCCTCGGCGCCGTCGGCGGGATCGACTTCGGGCACAGCTCGGTTCGCGTGGCGCTCGCTGACCTCGCCGGAATGATCGTCGCCGAGAGCCGGCACGAGCTCGATGTCGACAACGAGCCGGCGCGGGCGATCGAGGTGGCGGCCGGCGAACTGGAGCGACTCGGCAGCGGCGCGGAGCGGCTGCTCGGCGTGGGGGCCGCGATCTCCGCGCCGGTATCGCGCGACACCGGCGTGCCGGTGGCCGCGGGGATCCTGCCCGGCTGGCAGTCGATCTCGCTGCGCGAGGAGCTCGAGCATCGTCTCGGCGTGCCCGTCCACGTCGGCAACGACGCCAACCTGGGCGCCCTGGCCGAGGTACGGGCAGGAGCGGGGAGGGGGGCGGCCAACGTCGTCTACCTGATGCTCTCCTCGGGCATCGGCGCGGGCCTCGTGCTGGACGGCGCCCTGTTCACCGGACACAGCGGAATGACCGGCGAGCTCGGCCATGTAGTCGTCGAGCCCGGGGGGGCGCCGTGCCGCTGCGGGCATCGGGGCTGTCTGGAGACGGTGGCGGGCGCGGCCGCGGTGCGTGCGCGGCTGGGCGCGGGCGACGGCGAGGAACGCCGCCGGGCGGTCCTCGCCGACTCCGGTGAGACCGTGGGCCGAGTCGCCGGCGCGGTCTGCAACCTCGTCAACCCCGAGCTGGTGATCGTCGGCGGTGAGCTGAGCGTGACCGGCGAGGCGCTCGTCGAGGGAGTGCGCGCGGGGGTCCGCGAGACCGCGATCGACGCCGTCTGGCGCGACGTCTCGGTGGTGGCCGCTCAGCTGGGAGATCAGGCCGAGCTGCTGGGCGCGGTCGGCCTGGCCCTGGCCGAGGTCGACGCCACCGCGATCATGCGGGCGGCCCCGTAGCCGACTACTGGCTGCAGTCGCACGACCCCGATCTGCGAGTTGGATCCAGACTGGTGGTGGTTCCGGCGAGGATGATGTTCCCGTCCGGCTGAAGGGCGATCGCTCCCGCGGTGTCGCTGCCCCCGAGGTCGATGATCTCCGTGCCGGCCGTCCCGAATGACTTGTCGAACGAGCCGTCGCTGTTCCGTCGCATCACCGCGAAGTGCAAGCTGCCGCCAATGATCGGTGGTGCCGTTCCCGAAGATGTACGCCGGCGGTCAGTCCGCGGGAAGCGACTTGCGAGCGCGGACTGCTCGCGCGATCTCGTCGGCCACGATCGCCGCGCCGTGAGCGCCCCAGGCGATCGTGTAGTGGTTGACGTCGGGGACCTCGATTGCCCGCCTCCGTCCCGGGTCCTGCGCCGCCCAGGACTCCACCAGCGACAGCGGCTGCATCGGGTTGGGGTCGTCGACGATTCCGCGCGGCGCGCACAGCAGCACCGCCGGCACCTCCAGAGCCGCGGCGCCGGTGACCTCGAACAGGTCGACGCCATCGTCGCGCACGACCTCGGGATTGACCGAGGAGCGCAACTCCGGCGCCTCGCCGACGAGGTCGTGGGCGGCGTACTGCGACAGGTCGGCGGCGTCGATGTCGGCGTGCACGACCGCCGGATGCTCGGTCCACCAGGCGCGGTAGGCGTCCAGGTCGGGGAAGGTCATCCCCAGTCGCGCCAGGGTAGGTCCGAGGAACGCCTCGATGAACTTCTCGGGGTCGACACCGTCTGACTCGGGGATGGTCAGCCCGCCGTCGACCAGCACCAGGCTGTCCACGCGGTCGGGATGGAGCGTCGCCAGCCGGGCGGCGATGTAGGCGCCCAGCGAGTGGCCGGCGATCACCGCCCGGTGCAGGCCGAAGCGGTCGAGCACGGCGATCACGTCGCGGACGTGGGCGTCGATCCCGAAGGGGGGCGGGAGCGCGTTGCTGCGTCCGCGCCCGCGCAGGTCCAGCGCGATCAGCGACGCGCGGTCGCCCAGCGCCCGAGCGATCGCCAGCCACGTCCGGCTGGTGGAGGTGATCCCGTGGATCGCGATCACCGACGGCGCGTCGGAGCCGTCCGCCGCGAGGCGGAACGTCGCCAGGGACCCGCCCGCGACCTCGACGTCGACGCGCTCTTCGCGAGTGGCCGTCACGGCGGCGAGTTTAGTGCCGCGATTCGCGGCACTGTCAGAACTCCACGTGGCCGAAGGCCAGCGCGCCGACACACAGGTTGGCGTTCGCTGCACCGGGACGCGACCCGCGCGTTGACGCGGGCGGTCGCACGCGCCCGGGCCAGCGCGGCCAGCTGGCGGTGGACGGCGTGGCCGGTGGCCAGCGTCACTCGTCCGAGGCGGTTCGGCCGGCGCGCAGCAGCTCCGCCACAACACTCAGCTTTGCCGCCAGCGTGCGCAGCACATCGGATTCCGCGTTGGCCAGCAGATTCAACGGCTACCATCTGGGCGATCCGCCGGCTGCGCTGGATGTAGCTCGTGCTGAGCGAGATCGCTGCCGCAATCGGGGCGAAGAACGGCTGCGAGTGGCCCAGCACGCGGTGGGCCACCAGCCACGCCAGC
>JADGPO010000024.1 GCA_017882405.1 Solirubrobacteraceae bacterium
AGGTGAGGATTCCGTAGTAGCCCGAGACGCCGATCAGGGCCAACCCGACGACGAGCATGCCGGTGACGGCGCCGCCGCGGAAGGCGACGTCGAGCGCCCGGGAGACGCCGCTGCGGGCGGACTCGGCGACGCGCGCGTTGGCGCGCACGGAGACGTTCATGCCGACGTACCCGGCCGAGGCGGACAGCAGGCCGCCGATCGCGAAACCGATCGCGACCCGGATGTTCTGGATCGGGATCAGGGCGACGAACAGCACAACACCGACGATGGCGATCGTCCTGTACTGCCGGTTCAGGTACGCGCGGGCTCCCTCCTGGACCGCGGCAGAGATGGAGCGCATGCGCTCGTTACCCGGCGAGAGCGCCAGGAGCTGGCGAGCGGTGACCGCGCCGTACACGATGGCGCACGCGGCGCCAAACAGCGCTACCAGCGCCCCGTGGTGCGTCAGGAAGCTAGACAAGAGAAAGTCCTCCGGAGGGCTCTACATAGTTGGGAGGGCGCGGCAAAGGCGCGCCAAGAAACCACGAAGGGCCACCACCCCGAAACCCAGGCGGAGGCCCCGCGACAAAGCGGCGCGGGAGTTTATCGCGGACGGCTCCGGAACGTCCTGCGGGTACCCGCAGCGTTCGCCGCTCTGTCGACGCGGACCTACTGGCCGGGGATCCAGAGCCGGCCGCTGCGCTGCGCCGGACCAGGTTCACCCGGGCCACCGCCGGGACCGCCCGGACCACCCGGACCACCCGGACCACCCGGACCACCCGGACCACCACCCGGACCACCCGGACCACCACCGGGACCGCCCGGACCACCCGGACCACCACCCGGACCACCGGGACCGCCCTCTCCGGCCGACGGCGGAGGACCGCCCGGGCGGGCGGCCGCCGCCGCGCCGCCGATGCGAACGAACGCGAGCTGCAGTTGCGAGAGCGCGTCGCGGATCGGGTCGGCCTGCTGCGGAACCGCCTGCTCGACGAGCGGTAGCAGCGCGCGCACGGCCTCGATCGCGATGCGCACCTGGTCGGGATCGCGCTCGCTCTCGGTCCCGGGCACCAGGCCGGTGCGCCGCATCCCCAGATTGATCAGCGTCACCACCTGCTCGAGCAGGACGTGCTCGACCCGGATCTTCTTGATCTCGGCCTCGTAGGCGGCGCGCAGCTCCTCCTCGGACATCTGGTCCTCGGGCCGGCCTCCGTCGCCGGGCTGCTGTTCCGGCACGTCCGATGGATCTCCGGTTGCACTCACTTCGTCACCTCCGCAGGATGCTCAGCTCCCTGAGCATAGGTCTCACGCGTCTCGGCCACAGTGGCGGCGTAGATCTCGCCCAGGCTCACGCCCGCGTCGACCAGCCGCCGCTGGCGCTGGGCGCCGTTGAGCTCGGGCAGCGCGACGTCGATCCCTAGCTCCGCGCGGACCGGAGCGGTCCACTCCAGCAGGCGATCGAGCGCGGCCGGCGCCGGGTACTCCGTGAGGCGCTCGAGGTCGAGCAGCTTGCCGTCCAGCCCGTAGCGGATCGCGCGCCACACGTTCTCTTCGATCAACCGGCCGGGAACGTCCGGCTTGGCCACGCCGGCGTCGATATCTCGGGCGGCCTGTGCCACACACGCCACGATCAGCGCCGCCAGTCCCTCGGCTTCCGGCGCCGTGGCCTGGGCGTCGCAGATCCGGACCTCGACCGTTCCGAAGGACAGGTGGGGGCGGATCGACCACCACACCTGGGTGTACTCGACGATCGAGTTGCTGCGGAACAGGAACTCGATGTAGTCGGCGAACGTGTCCCAGCTCCCGAACGGGTCGGGCACGCCGCAGCGGGGGAAGCTCCGGGTGAAGGTCTGCGTGCGGGCGCTGTGCAGGCCCGAGTCGCGACCGTCGAGGAACGGCGAGTTGGCCGAGATCGCCAGCAGCAGCGGCAGCACGGGCCGCAGCCGGTCGCACACGAGCACCGCGCGCTCGGCGCCGCGGATCCCCACGTGCGCGTGCAGCGAGAAGGTGTTGTTGCGCCAGGCGACGTACTTCAGCCCCTCCTCCACGCGGCGGTAGTGGTCGGTCTGGATGATGTGCTGGTCGCGGTAGTCCGACCACGGATGGGTGCCCGTGGCGCCGAGCGTGATTCCCCGCTCGGCGGCGAGCGAGAACAGCCGGCGCCGGCGGTCGCGCTGGGCCAGGGTCGCGCCGGCGAGGTCCGCCCCGCGACCGGAGCGGATCTCGATCTCCGAGGCGATCAGCTCGCCGGCGATCGACTCCGCCAGCACCGGATCACTCGTGGCGGTCTCCTTCATCTCGTCGAACCGCGAGGTGAGGCCGAGATCGGAGGCGTCGAGGAGCGCGAACTCCTCCTCCAGCCCGACCGTGAAGTCGGTGGAGTCCTCGAAGGCCGCGCGGGCGGTGTCCAGATCGACGTCCACGTCCGGGGGGAGAGAGCTAGGTCAGGTAGAAGTAGAGGGCGTACAGCAGGTCGACGGCGGGGCTCGAGGTGTGGACGGTCACCTCGGGCGGCACCTGGAGCAGCGCGTCGGAGTAGTTGAAGATGATCTTGACGCCGGCCTCGACGAGATCGTCAGCGAGCATCTGGGCGGCGGGCGACGGGACCGCGAGCACGGCCACGACGATGTCCTCCTCATCGACCACGTTGCGGAGCTCGGTGTTGTGACGGACGGCGAGGGAGCCGATCTGGGTCCCGACCTTCTCGCGATCGAGGTCGAAGACGGCGACGACCCGGAAGCCGTGGTCGGCGAAGATGTCCGAGGTCGCGATCGCCGTGCCCAGGTGGCCGGCGCCGAACAGGGCGAT
>JADGPO010000149.1 GCA_017882405.1 Solirubrobacteraceae bacterium
GCCATGTTGTCGCGCAGATAGTCGAAGCCGAACTCCGAGTTGGTGCCGTAGGTGACGTCGGCGGCGTAGGCGGCGGCCTTCTCCTCGGGATCCTGCATGTTCTGCAGCACGCCGACGGTGACGCCGAGCATGTCGTAGACCGGCTTCATCCACATGGCGTCGCGGCGGGCCAGGTAGTCGTTGACCGTGACCAAATGCACGCCCTGGCCGGCCAGCGAGTTGAGCACCACCGCCAGAGTGGCCGTCAGCGTCTTGCCCTCGCCGGTCTTCATCTCGGCGATGCAGCCGTCGTGCAGGACCATGCCGCCGATCAGCTGCACGTCGAAGTGGCGCATCCCCATCGTCCGCTGGCCGGCCTCGCGGACCAGCGCGAAGCACTCGTACAGCAGGTCGTCCAGCGACTCGCCGTTGCGAGCCCGCTCGCGCAGCTCGTCGGCGGTCTCGCGCAGCTCGTGGTCGTCGTAAAGCTCCACCTCGGCTTCGAAGCCGTTGATGCGAGAGACCTTCTGCGCGTAGGTCTTGAACTTCTTGGCCTCGCCCATGCGAAGCGCACGGTCCAGGAAGGACATGGTTTCAGGGTAGCGCGGGTCGGCGGTCCTCAAGCCTGCGCAGGCGGTCTCGCCGACCCGTGCCGAACACAGTCGAGGTGTCCTGGTAAGAGGCGATCAGGCAGCCGACGAGACGTCTCCCGGCGCCGACGGGGCGGGCGCCTGGCGTGCCGAGCGATATTCCCTCCGCTTGCGGCGCTTGTCGCGATGACGCTTGACCTGAACGGCCAGCTCGTCGGCGCAGCCATTGATCGAGTGCAGCACGTCGCCGGAGGCTTCGTGGGCGCGCAGCGTCACCCCCTTTAGGTAGAGCGTCGCCTCGGCCACCTGAGAGTCGGCGATCGAGGGATTGCGCTCGTGGGTCAGCTCCAACTCCAGCTCCGCCAGCTCCGACACCTGCCTGCCGACCTTGTCGAAGCGCTTGGCGGCGTGCTCTCGCACATCCTGTGAGATGGACATGTTGCGGCCCTTGACTTCGATCCGCATGACCGACCTCCTGAGTGGAAGCGTTGCTGTATGTGATCACCAGGTTAATCCTGGCGGGCGCGTTTGTCGACCGGCAGAATGTCTAGTTAGTGGTTCTGCCCGGCCCCAGCGCGCCCAGCGTCGCCCCTGCAATCCAGTGGTCGCTTGAGCCGTCGGTCCTGATCGGAGTTGCCGCGATGGCGGCGCTGTACGGGATCGCCTGGCGGCGGGCCCGCGCGACGAGCTCCTCGCACCGCCCCGGGTTCGGTCGCCTCGCCCTGTTCGCGGCCGGTCTGGCGACGATCCTCGCCGCGCTGGTCTCCCCCGTCGATGCGCTCGGCGACCAGCTGCTGGTGATGCACATGGTCCAGCACGTGCTGCTGCTCGATATCGCGCCGATCCTGCTCATCCTGGGCTTCAACAAGGTCCTGCTGCGCCCGGTGACCCGCCGCCTGCATGCGCTCGAGCGCCGCGCCGGCTATCTGGCGCACCCGGCGTTCGCGGTCCTGGCCTATGCGGGCTTCATGTGGGCCTGGCACATCCCGGCGATGTACGACGCCGCGCTCAGAAACCCCACCGTGCATGCCTTCGAGCACGTGTGCTTCGCCGCCGCCGGCTCCCTGTACTGGTGGCATCTGCTCTCGCCGATTCGCAGCCGCATGCGGATCGGAGGCCTGGGCCCGGTCGCCTACATGGTGTCCACCAAGCTGCTGGTCGGCGCGCTGGGGATCGCGCTCGCGTTCGCGCCGGCCTCCTTCTATCCCTTCTACGAGCACCACCCGCACTACTGGGGCCTCTCGCCGTCCACCGATCAGTCGCTGGCCGGGCTGGTGATGGCGCTCGAGCAGTCGATCGTGATGGGGATCGCGCTCGTGGTGGTGTTCGTGCAGATGCTGGGCGAGTCAGAGCGCGAGGCGCAGCGCGCCGAGCGCTTCGAGGTCGCCTGAACGGCGAGTGCCGCGCGAAGGGCCGAGGAGAGGGCCTCCGCGCGGCGCTGAACGTCTGGCCGTGCCTGCGCGGTCCTACTTGCAGGGCTGCTTGCCGGAGACGGTCTTGCTCTCCGTCACGCTGGTCGTCGGCAACGTCGCCGTGAACGCCACCGAGTACGGCCGCTTGCCCTTCTGGCAACCGATCGACTGCAGGACGCCGACCTTCTTGCCCTTGACCTTCCTGGAGAGGTTGAACCACTTGAGGTGCTCTGTCTCCACCGAGCCGGCGAGGCCCAGCGGTCTGTTGACGTAGTCCGGAATCGGGGTGTCGATCACGAGATACTTGCCCTGCTGCGTGCGAGTACCCGGGTAGGCACCAACCGCACCGGTCTTGATGGCCCCGTCTCCACAGTCGTGCGCCGATCCCGGGGGGGTGTCGATGAAGAAGTAGGCGAGCTTTCCGGCGCCGGCGTTCCAGACGTGAAGGAGCGGATCGCACTCGAAGGCGGTCGGGTCACTGGGGGTGAAGTCGGTCGGGCTGCCGATCACCGCGGTGATGAAACCCGAGGCCAACTGTGCCCCCTTAGGACATCCGGTGTCGGTCTTCGCAGCCGAGATGCTGTCCACCGAGCAGGTGGGAAGCCCCTTGGCGTTGGCCGTCAATCCGTAGATTCTTGTCTTGACGTCGTCGACCAGGGCGGTGCGGTTGCCGTTTGTGCCCGCCGCCTTGAAGTCCTCGGTGTAGCCGACCGAAACCGGCTTCTGGGGGGTGCCCGCCTTGGCGGGCGAGACGACGTCCTTTGCCGTGTAGGTGTTGATCGCGGCGTACGCGGACGCCGCCGCAATGAGCATGACCGCCGCAGTTACGGCGATCACCAGTGATTTACGCAATACTCCTCCTTCTGGTTTGTGAGGAACGCGGCAGGCTGGCTCACCGGCCGGGCTCAGGGAAGCGGTTGTAAGTGGGGGAAGTCCTGCGGCTGTCCTGTCGTCAGCTTCGCCAAGGGCGATTGGGACGCGCACGACGGTCCGGACGGATTGGACGTGATGTAGTACTGCTGTACCAGCTGCGCAATTGTTAACACAGTCCCGGCCACCGAAGTTGTGCTGTCGGAGAGCGAGGGCGCTGGCGTGGCCAACGGCTGGCTGGTGCACAGGTAGCTGCCGAACACCGACAGCCCCTGACGCAGCCGGTCATAGCCTCCCGGCGTCATGTAGGCGTTGGAGCGGTTGGTCAGCGGGCGCGACTGATAGGGCAGCAGCGTCTCCGGACCGATCGTGTTCGCCACGCGCAGGTAGTGCTGGTTGCCTCCGTAGGCCGACGGCAGCGTTCCCTCAGTCGTCGCCGTGCTGTTGGCGAAGAAGGCCGCGAGCTCGCGCCGGTAGACGTTGATGTAGTCGATAACCGGCACCAGCTCGCCCAGATAGGGCTTGAGCCTTTGCAGGAATGGCACGCTGTCGATCAGGAAGCGCTGGAGCGCCGGGAAGCCGGTGCGCGACGCCCGGGTCAGCGGTCCCACATCCTGCACCAGCGTGCGCAGCTCCGGGGCGGCCACCACCAGCTGGCGAAGCGCCGGGGTCAGCTGGACGGCCGCCGGATGCAGCTCGTCGATCAAGGGCTTGGTGTCGACCGAGAAGCGCCCGAGGCGGTCGATCGTCGCGCGGGTCTGGGCCAGGAACGCCGGGAACGCCCGGATCGTGTCGGCCAGCGCGACGTCGCGCGACGCGGCGGCCGCGAACACCGCGTTCGAGTTGCGCACGAAGCCCTGGAGCGCTGCCGGCGAGCGGCTCAGCGCCGAGAACACCTGGCCGCCGTCGTGAAGCAGCGTGGTCGTCGCCTGCCCCTGGCGCCGCAGCACGGCCAGCACGGAGTCCACGTTGGTGGCGAACGGGTAGAGATCGGCCAGCGCGGTGTTGAACTGCTGACCGCGGTTGGTCAGCGCGACGCCGCCCTGCTGCATCCACGTCTGAAAGGCCTGGCGGGTCTTGGGGTCAAACGCGGAGAGGATCTGATCAAGGGCCACCGTGGGCGCTACCTGGGCATGCGGCAGGGTGCCGCCGTCTTGCAGCTTGGGGGCGCTCGGCGAGCCGGCACTGAGCTGGACGAAGGTCTCCCCCAACAGCGTCTTCTGGCGCAGGATCGCCCGCGTGTCAGTGGGCCGGGGCGCGAACTGCTTGTCGATCTGGATCACGGCTCGGTTCAGGCCCGTGCGGCGGTCCAGCCCGACCGAGACCACCTGCCCGACGTTGACCCCGGAGATCTTCACCTGCGACTGCGCGGCCAGCGCCACCGCCTGGTCGAACTCGACGTTGAACCGGTAGCCCTGAGGCTGTAGCGGCAGCGATCCGCCGAACGAGATCCACAGGAAGACCAGCAGCCCCACGCACGACGCGGTGAACGCGACCATGGTGAGGATGGCGAGGATGCTGGGGCGTTGTTTGTTCATCCGCCGCTCGGACAGATGTATTGCGGGGTGCCGGCGAGCGGTCTGGTGCCCGGGATCGTCGAGGCGGGGACCGGGTCCAGCAGATCCAGGACCACGCCCAGGCCTGCGTTGTTGGGCGCGAGCGTGTTCTCGTAGAAGTTCAGCTCGCTACAGGTGCCCATGAAGAGGCCCTGGGTGAGCGCCCCGTTGGCGTCCTGGGAGGAGACCAGGCTGTCGGCGTTGTGGGCCAGCCACGAGCCCCAGTAGAGATAGCTGGGCTGTGAGCCGCGCTGGTAGGCCAGGGTGTTGAACAGGGTGTTGAGCACCCCGATCGAGTCAGACAGCGACGGGATCGCGACCTTGAGCTTGGCCGCGGCGGGCGCGAGCGTGCGGGCCAGGGGCTGCACGGCCACCGCGAATGGGCGCAGCTGGTGGGCGACCACCGGAGTGGTGTCGCGCAGCAGCGGCCGCGACGCCGCCAGGGCCGGCCCCAGGTTGCGCGCGAACGGCTGCAGCAGGTGCAGCGTCACGGCACTGGCGCGGGAGAACGAGCTGACCTTGCCCAGCGTCTGCTGGGTCTGGCGCAGCGTCCCCGGGAACAGCTGCAGCGTCTGCTGCAGCTGGGCATCGTTGGCCGAGATCGCGCGGAAGTTGGTGTCCGAGGAGCTGATCAGGGACGCCAGTTGTCCCTCGACGCTGCCGAGTGAGTTGGCCACCAGGTTCAGGTTGTGGATCGCCCGGCTCAGGTTGCGCCGGCGCTCGGCCAAGAGGGTGGCAAAGCGCTGCGTGTCGCGGTCCAGCGGCGCGAAGCGCTTGAGCGTGCCGCGTAGGCCCGCGACAGCGCCCGGGCTGGGGGCCGCGCCATTGGCGCCCGGATCGTGGAACGCCTGGGCGCCGCCGGAGAGCAGCAGGATCAGGTAGTTGCGCGCGTCGGAGTCAAGCGAGGAGAGGATCTCCGAGACGTCGACGTCGGGATTGGTGTTGGCGGCGCTCAGGGTGCCCCCGGCGCGAACCGCTCCGGCCGCACGGGTCCCCGGGTCAAGCGCCAGGTACATGTCCTTGAGCGGCGTCCGCGGGCGCAGCAGCACGGTGGCGTCGTTGTAGATCGGCGCGTACTTCTTGTAGATGTTCATCGTCACCACGGCTCGGCCGTCCTGGAGCGACACCCCGCCGACCTCGCCGACCTGGACCCCGGCGATCGTCACCGCCTGGCCCTGCCCGGGCGTGACCGCCGCAGCAGTGGCAAACGGCGCGCCCACCGTGTAGTAGCTCTGCCCGAACACGAACGACGGCTGGTGCTCCAGGATGTAGATGGTCACGGCGAACGCGGCCACGATCAGGGCGGCGATCGCCGCGAAGTCGAAGCGATGCTCTCGGATCGCGCGTTTCACGGCCCGGTTCCCGTCGTGACGCGGTTGAGCGAGGGCGCTGGGTTGCGATCGCAGGCCACGTCGGAGCGCACCGGCGGCGCCTGTCCGGCGAACGCAGGACGCGTGCCCAGCGGCGCCAGCACCGCGGCCCCGTACAGCGGACCGCCGCCGGGCAGCGAGCTGGTGGCCACCCGCTGGTCGCCGCCGCCCGTGGAGGCGCGCAGGTACCGGCCGTTGCCGTCGAAGTTCTGCGCCGAGGAGGCCAGCCCGACGGCGGACTGGAACAGCTCCTGGTAGACCTGCAGCCCGGTGGTCACGGGCGGGTCGGAGATCCGCTGGTTGCCGGTGGGGATGATGTCGTGCACGAGGCAGCGGGCGAGGTCGTCTGAGCCGTGCAGCAGCGACTGGGTGGCGGTCAGCGTCTTCGAGGTCCCCTGCACGGCGGGCGTCAGCGAGGCCAGCAACCCGCGTAGCTCCTGTGGCGAGAACAGCGCGATCGACTGACTCAGCCACGGCAGGCCGGCATCGATCGTGGGACCGAGCTGCTTGATGCTGGGCGTGAGCTCGCCCGCGAACTGGCGCGTCGGCGCGAACGACGCCTGCAGCGGCCCGAGCGCGTCGTCGGTGGCGCGCAGCGTCCCGGGCAGCAGCGCGATCGTCTGTTGCAGGTCGCTCTGGCGATTGGCCAGCGCGCCCACCGTGGCGTTGAACGTGACGACCAGGTCGCTGAGCCGGCTCGACTGGGAGGCCAGCGCGCCAAACAGCCGCTGGGTCCCCGAGACCACGCTTGACAGATCGTGGGGCTGCTGGCCGAGCAGCGCCTGATTGACGATCGCCGACGCCCGGAACGCGCCTGCGGCGTACTTCAGCGACTGGTTGAGCGACTGGCCGGCGGTCAATCCGCGCTGGCTGGGATCCTGGGAGGCATCCTCGGCGGCGGTTGGGCGGATGTTGAGCGATCCACCGAAGCCGCGCACGAGCGTCTTCAGGTTGGCGCGCGTGTTGGAGTCAAGCGCCGACAGCACCCGATCGAGCTGGACCGGTCCAGTGGTGTTGGCGGCCGGCAGCGTATGGCCGGAGGCCAGCGTCGGAGCCGATGGCGTGCCGGGATGCAGGTCGACGTAGAAGTTGCCCTCCAGGAACAGGCGCGGGCGCACGTCGATGGTCGCGTCGGCGTGGATCGGCAGGCCGTTGGGCGCCACCGTCATCGTCACCCCGGCCGCCGTGGAGGACCCTCCAATGCGCCTGATCGACGTCACCCTGCCGACCTCGACCCCGGCGATCCGCACGGGCGAGGCGAGGTGCAGCTGCGTCTCGCGGGTGAATGTCGCGTTGAGCTCGAAGGGCGAGCCGCTGAACGGGAGCGAGCCGCCGAACACCAGGTAGCAGAC
>JADGPO010000150.1 GCA_017882405.1 Solirubrobacteraceae bacterium
CGCAGTCGTTCACCACCGGCCAGTGCCCGGTGATGCGCTACCACCGCGGGCTGATGCACGCGATCCTCAACGACCGCGTGCAGATCGCCAAGGCCGTCAACGCCACCGTGATCACGCTCGACGACGCCCCCCAGGGCTACCAGGACTTCGACAAGGGCGCGGCCAAGAAGTTCGTGTTAGACCCCCACCAGATGCTCGGCGACAAGCAGCGGATCGCCGCGTAGCCGCGAGCGCTACGCGAGACCACAAGATCCCATCAGCGGGACGCGGAGGGAACCACCAGACACCTCACATCGCAAAATCCGCCGTGGCGATCGCGGGCGCGGCCGGCTTGCTGCTCGCGCTGCCGCTGGTCGCCACGGCGGCGCGGACGCTCGCTCTCGCCCTAACGCATACGCCGGCTGCGGCACTGGCACAGCGACACATGCCGCGCAGCTCTCCTTGCCAGGACGTCAAGGCGTCTCCCGATCACCGGACGGCATGGCCCTGGACACGCGCGAAAAGCGTGTCCCGGACCACGTCCCGTTTTTCCCGCCACATTTGCAGGCGAAGAGCCGAAGGTTCCGACCCAGGAGCCGGGCTCGGACAGGCGGCCGGCTGAAGCGAGCGCGGCGTGGGCTGAAGTGCGGAACTTAGTGCGGAATTTTGTTCCGCACTTGGCGCGCCTCCGGCCCCGCCGTTATTGGGAATTCGGCGCTCCGGTGTGTCTCGGGGCACGAGGGAGGCGGAGGGGGGGTGATCGGGGCTGTCGTGGTTCGGGGTCGGTGGTTGCTCGCCTCCGCTGCGGCGCGTCCATCCAGCAGCGCCTTCGGAGAAGACGCTTACCGGACGTTTCCGGAGAAGGCGGCAGCGCTCATGCATTCGCTGGCACGCAACCACGCTCTCGTTGACGGGAACAAGCGGCTCGCCTGGGCGGCCACCCGCGTGTTCTGTTTGCTCAACGGCCGTGACCTCGCTTTCACCGTCGAGGATGGCGAGACCATGGTTCAGGCAATCGCCCGCGGCGAGCTCGAGGCGAGAGACGTCGCCGCCATGATCTGGGAGTGGCCCATCGCGCTCTTGACGGAGATCAGATCGACCCCGCCAGCGACGAGCAGCGAGCCGTAGGTGTGGCGTAGATCATGGAAGCGGAGGGGAGGGAGGCCAGCTGCGTTGCGGGCGCGCTCATAGCGACGCCGCAAGGCTAGGCTGAGGGATCCAGGCAGCGGCCGAAGCGGTTACAGAACACGTACTCGTCCGGGCCGGTGTAGTCGTCGCGTCGGCTCAGGCGGTCAAGGGCGCCGGCTGCCTGGTCGGGCAGCGGGGCCTCGCGGAAGTGCCCGCTCTTGGTCGAGGTCTCCTCGACGTTGGCGGGAGCGTGCGGGACGCGATGAGCTTGCGGCCGAGCAAGTGGACGTCACGCCGGCGCAGGGCGACGAGCCGGGATGCGCCGGACATCGACTCGCGAACGGCTTGGCGAATCAGCCCGTGCCGACGCACCAACCTGATCAGCCGGGATCGGCGATGATCAGATTGCCGCGCCCGACGCGCTATGAGCGGCCGAGCTGGGGATCGCTGGTCAACCCGGCGCGGGACTCCAGGCGGCCCGCTAGCTGGTAGCTGAAGCTGGCGTCGCCTTGCGTCGTGAGCGCGATGTCGTACCAACCGCCGGAGTGGCGGGTGTCGATCGTGATCTCTCCTGTGCCGTGCAACTTGACGTGCCGGTCGGTGCCGTACGCGTCGCCGACGTCGACGACGACCGGCGGTCGATGGTGGCCGAAGCCAGGACGACCTCTGTTGTCGGTGAGCTGGAGCCTGAGCTTGCCGACGTCCTGGTTGCCACGCGCCTCGACCTTCAGCACCGTCGCGGGAGAGCCGGCGAAGTGGCGGAAGAAGCCGTTGGGGCCGTGGACGCTGAGGTCGTAGATGCCGGGGTTGGCCAGCGCGATGGCGAGCTCGTCGCCGGCGCCGATGGTGTAGCTGTAGGGCGCGCCGGGCACCGTCAGCGATCGTGCCTGGAGGTGAGCGCCGAGCCTGCGGTGGTTCTTGACCGCGAGCTTGAGCCTGCGGGGGTCGGCGTCGAAGCCGAGGTCGACGCGGTAGCCCAGCCGGCGCGAATGCCGCACCCCTGGTTCCTGGACCGGCACCGATCCCGAAGCCGGCGGCGTCGGGGTGTAGGTGGGACTGCTCGTGCCGGTCGGCTTGTAGGCGGCGACGCCGGGCAGCGGCG
Organism: Solirubrobacteraceae bacterium; assembly: GCA_017882405.1. The sequence continues at coordinate 2,210 of JADGPO010000150.1, forward strand.
GGACCGAGTCGGACGCGCTCTCGAAATCAAACGCCGAGGTCAGATCGCCGCAGACGGCCCGGCGCCACGGAGTGATGTTGGGTTCGTCCACGCCGAACCGCGCCTCGAGCAAACGGATCAGCGACGTGTGGTCGAACGTCTCCGAGCAGACCCAGCCACCCGCGCTCCACGGCGAGACGACGAGCAACGGCACGCGCACGCCGCAGCCGTACGGTCCGACGACGCCGTCCGAGCCGCCCGACGTCCCGGCCCTGCCGTCGAACAGCTCGTTGTCCAGCGGCACGGTTGACTGCCCGGCGAGCCCGCCCACGTTGGGGTAGGGCCCCACCACGTGGTCGAAGAAGCCGTCGTTCTCGTCAAAGGTGATCAGCAGCGCCGTCTTTGACCACACGTCGGGGTTGCTGGTCAGCGCGTTGAGCACTCCGGCGGTGTACCAGGCGTAGCCGGCGGGCCACGCCGGATGCTCGGTGTACGCCTCGGGCGCGACGATCCAGGACACGCTCGGCAGCTGCCCACTGGCCACGTCGGCGGCAAGGACGTCGAAGAACCCGCCGCTCTTGTTGACGTCGGTTCCGGTGCGAGCCCTCTGGTACGGCGGGCTGCCCGGGGCCGCGTTCTGGTAATTGAAGAAGTACAGCAGCGAGTTGTCGCCGTAGTTGCCGATGTACGGATCCGACGTCCAGCCCCAGGCGCCGGCCTTGTCAAGGCCGTCGCCGGCGTCCTGATAGATCTTCCAGCTGATCCCGGCCGCCGGCAGCCGCTCCGGGTAGGTCTGCCACCCGTACCCGAGCTCGTCGTTGGCGATCACCGGCCCGCCATTTAGCCCGTCGTTGCCATCCCAGCCAGTCCACATGTAGTAGCGGTTGGGGTCGGTCGGACCGAGCATCGAGCAGTGGTAGCAATCGCAGACCGTGAAGGCGTCGGCCAGCGCATGGTGGAACGGAAGGTCTGAGCGCTGCATGTGCGCCATCGAGGTGGCGGTCTTGGCCGGTATCCACTGGTCCCAGTTGCCGCCGTTGAACATCTCGTGAGTCCCGTCCCAGCTGTGGTCGAGATCCTCGATGAAGGTGAGGGCCAGGTTGCCGACATCCGGACGGAACGGCGGCACGACCGTGGCTCCGTCGGCCTGGTACCAGACCGGCCGGCCGCTGGGAAGAATCACCGGATGCGGATCGCCGAACCCACGTACTCCACGCATCACGCCGAAGTAGTGATCGAACGCCCGGTTCTCCTGCATCAGCACCACGATGTGTTCGACATCCTCGAGCGAGCGGGTCGCCTGGTTCGCCGGGATCGCGAGCGCGCGAGCGATGCTGTCGGACAGCATCGTCGTCGCGACGCTACCGCCTGCGAGCTGAAGGAACCTACGCCGATTGACAACCCGCATCAGCATCACCAGCCTGATATCCACGGGCAACGCCCATACGCTGCCCTGCTCTGAGCGACCTCGGGGCCAACCGGCCCGGTCAATGCGGGCGGCATGCTAGGCCGGCTCGGCGGCGGCGTCCACACCGCTCACAACGCGCTCACGACATGCCCACAAGAAAATCACGAGCGCTGTCAGGCCCCCGCCCGAGGGTCTGAGTACGGACATCTGCGCTCCTGAAACCGGCGTACGAGCAGCAGCCTCAGATGAGGGCTTGGAGTCGCGATACAGCGACTCATGACGGAGAATGTGGGCGGATGAGCCTCAGCGGTACTTCCCCCGTCGACGGTCGTTGAAGCAACGGTGCAAGGCCCACAGCCTCCCGAGCGACGTGAGGTGACACTCCTGCTCGCGCGGCATGGCGAGACCGCGGACAACGCCAACGGGTTGATCCTCGGACGGCGCGATCCGCCGCTGTCAGCGCTCGGAAGGGGGCAGGCCGAGGCGCTGGCCGCCCGCGCGCAACGCGCCGGTGTCGCCGCCGTTTGGGCTTCGCCGCTGCTCAGGGCGCGGCAGACAGCGTCTGTCGTGGCCCGGGCGATGGGCTGCGACGTGGTCGTCCTGGACGACCTGATCGAGTCCGACCGCGGAACGTGGGAGGGACAGTCAGTCGCCGAGCTGGCGCGCGTCTCGCCGCAGCTTCACGCAGCGTTCGAGAGGGGCGAGCCGGCGTTCGCCTTCCCGGGAGGTGAGTCGTTGCTCGACCAGGTGCAGCGGACCCGCCGAGCGCTCACGAACGTTGCCGCGGGCGTTGCCCCGGCGCTCGTCGTCGCGCACGCCGGAACGATCCGGGCCGCGCTGCTCGCACTGGACCGCGCCGTCCCCGCCGAGCGTGAGCTACCGCACGGCGAGATGCTCGAGTTGGTGTGGAGCGCAGCCGGGACCGGCGAGGCCGGCCCCGGCTGACGCCACAGGGTCAGAAGATGCGGACGGCCACCTCGGCGGGTGCGTCGAACAGCTCGTTGAGCTCGTCGTCGAGCTTGACGAGCGTCAGCGACGCGCCAGCCATGTCAAGCGAGGTGCAGTACTCGCCGACGTAGTTGCGGGTGACGTTGATTCCCCGCTCGGCGAGGCCCTGATGGGCGCGGCCGTAGCAGATGTAGAGCTCGGAGATCGGCGTGCCGCCGAGGCCGTTGATCATCAGCGCGACGTCGTCGCCCGACGAGTAGGGAAGATCCGACACGACGGCCTCGAGCAGCTCGTCGATGATGTCGTTGGCGCTCGCGAGCTTCTCGCGCCGGCGGCCGGGCTCGCCGTGGATCCCCACGCCCATCTCCATCTCGTCGTCGCCGAGCTCGAACAGTGGCGAGCCCTTTGCGGGCGGTGTGCATGAGGTCAGTGCCATCCCCATCGTGCGGGTTACGCTGTTCACGCGCTCGCCGAGCTTGACGAGCTCCTCCAGCTCGGCACCCTTCTCCGAGGCAGCGCCGACGGCCTTGATGACGAAGAAGTTGCCCGCGACCCCGCGGCGGCCGACGGTGTACGTCGAATCCTTGACCGCGACGTCGTCGTCGACGACGAGCGTGGCGACCTTGATGCCGTCCACCTCGGACAGCTCGCGTCCCATGTCGAACGCCATGCGATCGCCGGTGTAATTGTTGATGATGTGCAGTACGCCCTTCTCGCTGCGCATCCGCTTCGTCGTCTCGTACACATAGTCCGACGGCGGGGCGGCGAACACGTCGCCCGGACAGGCGGCGTCGAGCATGCCCTTGCCGACGACCATCACGTGGGCGGGCTCATGACCGGAGCCTGACCCCTGGACGATCGACACCTTGTCGTCGCGCGGGGCGTCGGCCCGCATGATCAGGTTGTACTCCGGGACGTATTTGAGCTTGCCCGGGTTGGCTGCCTCGATGCCCTTCAGCATCTCCGGAACGAACTGCTGGGGGTCGTTGACGAACTTCTTCACTGTTTCTCCTCTCGTGGTGCCAGCGTTACTGAGCTGTCTCGAGCCCGGCCGCCCGCACGGCCTTGCTCACGGCTTCGAACATCACCGCAACTCCGATCGCCCCGGCGTCCGCCGAGTCACGACTGCGCTCTCCGGTGTAGGAGGCCCTCCCCCGCTGGGCGAGCATGCCGTTCGTCGCTTCGGCGCTCGTGCGCGCGGTGGCCGCCGCACGTTCGATCGCCGGCCCGGCGCCGGCCGGAAGCGCCGACTCGAGCTCGTCGACGGCGGGGACGAGCGCGTCGAGGAGTGTCTTGTCGCCGACGTTGGCGCTGCCGCGCTGCTTGATCCCCTCGATCGCGGCCCGAAGCGCGGCGATGACCTGCTCGCCGCTTGGTTCGGCGACGTCGTTCAGCGCGCCGCCGGCGCGCAGGAACGCGGTGCCCCAGATCGGGCCCGACGTGCCGCCGATGCGCTTGCTGAGGACCATCGCGGTCTTCTTCAGCAGGCCGGCCACGTCGCTGTACTCCATCGCGTCCCACTCCGACAGGACGACCTCGAAGCCCCGGGCGAGCGAATAGCCGAAGTCGCCGTCGCCGACGACGGCGTCGAGCTCGCAGAAGTACTTCTCGTTTTCGACCGCGGTCTGGGCGACCACGCGGACGATCTGCTGGGCCTGGCGCAACGCGGCCTCGCTCATACGGCCTCCTTGTGGGATAGGGTCAGGGTTCGGCAGGCGTCGAGATCGGCGAGCGTCAGCCACTCGCCGGGTTGCGCGCCGCCACGATTGGCCAGCACGGTCGCCGGCTCGCCGGGGTCGCCAAGGCTCGTCACGACGAGCACCGCCTCGCTCATGTCCTCCTCGGTCGTGTAGCTCGACAGGGTCACCACGCAACGCAGCCTCGCCGCCACGGCAGCCAGCAGCCCGTTGCGGGAGTCCTCGATGACGATTGCCTCCTCGGGACCAATCTGGAGCCGCTGCAGCGCCACGTTGTAGATCGCCGGGTCGGGCTTCTTGGCGGGGACGACGTCCCCGGCGAAGACGGCGAACCTCGCCGCGCTGGCTTCGCCGACGGCGTGTTGCAGCACCGCCCGGACCGATTCCTCAGCCGAGGTCGAGGCCACCGCGAGCGTCCAACCGGCGCGTAGTGCCTCGTCGACGATGCGGGCGATGCCGGGACGCGGCGCCAGGCGCCCCGCCTGGACGATCGCCTTGTACTTCGCCGTCTTGCGTCGATGCCAGTCGGCGAGCAGCGCTTTCTGTCCCCCCACGTCGGCGGCCAGACGGTTGGCGGTGACGAACTCGTCGGTCAACAGCGAGGCCATCCGCTCCTTGCCGCCCCCGATCCGTAGTTTGACGCCGTACTCCGCCTCCGACCACCGGACCGGCAGTCCGAGCTCGGCGAACGTCTCGTTGAAGGCAGGACGATGACCGTCACGCTCAGTGTCGGCGAGCACGCCGTCACAGTCGAAGATCAGCGCCGGCACGTGCTCAGCCGGACGTGGCGGACAGCGGCCGAGCACGGCCCGCTGAGCCGAACATGCGGATGTGGTACTCGGCCATGTCCTTGACGGCCTGCCTGACATGGCTGAGCAGGGACGGCGGATCGTGCTTGTTGGGGTTTGCGGCCAGGTATTCCCGGTGGGAATCGACGAACGCGATCTTCAGCGCGGTGGAGATGTTGACCTTGGCGCAGCCGCGGGAGATCAAGTCGCTGAACTGCTGCTCGCTCAACCCCGTGCCGCCGTGCAGGACCATCGGGATCGGGTGAAGCTCGACCACCTCGGTGACCCGCTCGGGCCGGAGCTCGGGAGCGCGCTTGTAGAGGCCATGCGCCGTGCCGATCGCGGGGGCGAAACAGTACACGCCGGTCTCCTCGATGAATTGCGCGGAGACCTGCGCCGGATGCACCACCCCGGCCTCGTCGGAGCCGATCCCGTCCTCTACGCCGAGGACGCTCTCGATCTCTCCCTCCACCTGCGCGCCATGGGCGTCCGCCTCGGCGACGACCTCGATCGTCTGACGCGTGTTCTCGGCCACATCCAGCGCCGAGCCGTCGAACAGCACCGAGTTCCAGCCCGCGTCCAGACAGGTGGTGATCCACTCCCGGTCGGGGCAGTGATCGAGATGCAGCGACACCGGCACCGGAACCTCGTCTGCGCGTGCGCGCCACATGCTGTACAGCGGCCGGACGCCGATCGACTTCACGGTCTTGACGGAGGTCTGAACGATCAACGGCGAGTCCAGCTCGGTGGCCGCCGCGAGCACAGCCTCGAGCTCCGAGCGCGAGCGTACCTGCGAACGGCTGAGGACTCAAGTATCTCGGCTGATCTCCACCTCCGCTTGCGATGTCTGCGACTGTGGCGACAGTAGGCCGAGGTGCTGGAAGACTTCCTGTGGAATGCGGCTCTTTGCTCTCCTCCTCGGACTGAGCTGATCGGACCGGCTTGGGCGCGACCTCGGTCACGACGCGCCGCCGCCGCGGCGAGGCGGCCGCCGAGGCCCACCGGCTCCGCCTGGGCGCGGTAACGGTGCCGCGGCGATGACGATCCCCCCGAAAAGCTTCGTCAGTTCGCTCGCGGGCGGGCAGCTTGGTGGTCCGCAAAGCGATTTCGTGATCGTCGAGTGGTCGGATTCGGGCGAGTCCGAGAGGGCCTGGATTGCGCCGCTGCACGTGCACCACGGCGACGATGAGGCCTGGTACGTGCTGGAGGGAGTGTTGCGATTCCGGATCGGGGATGAGGTCTTTGAGGCGGGGGCTGGCAGCGCGGTCCTGGCGCCGAAGGGGACCCCACACGCGTACGGCAACGCGAGGCGCGGTCAGCGTGCTCGGTATCTGCTGGTGATCACGCCAAGGATCCGCGCTCTCGTACAGGCGCTGCACGAGCCCGGAGCCGGTGACTACGCCGCGATTTTCCGCGCTCACGATTCCGAGATGCTCGGCTGACAACACCCCGGGCGGGCGGGGGTCCAGGTCGGACGGCCTGGCTAACGGCGCCAGACACGTAGGTCTTGAAAGCCCCGAGCATCCGAATAGCCCAAGGCGATCGTCGGGGTTTCCCATCTGAAGCGCGGCCTGCTGTTGTACGGCCAGCCGGGGACAGGCAAGACCCACACGACCCGTTACCTGATCGGCCAGATGAACGGGTACACCCGCTTGCTGCTGACCGGGCGCGCATTGCACGCGATCGGCTCGGCGGCCGAGCTCGCGCGGGACCTGCAGCCGGCCGTCGTGGTGCTCGAGGACGTAGACCTCGTCGCCGAGGATCGCAGCTTTGGTCCTGGGTCGAGTCCGGTCCTGTTCGATCTGCTCGACGCCATGGAAGGCGCCGGCCCGGACGCCGATCTGCTGTTCGTGCTGACCACCAACCGGGCCTCGTTCCTCAAGGAGTTGCTGCGCCGCGCCATGCTCGAGTCGCTTCATGACGGCGGGTCTGAGCTCGCCGTCACCGCGGCCCACACGTCACGAGGTATCAGCCCCCACAACGCACGGTGGTTGTCTCTTTCGCGGCTCGCGGCGGTAATCAGTTCGCCGGGAAGGTAAGCCCGTGCCGTTTTCCGCTTGGTCACCCCTCGCCCTCCTGCGGCCCTACGAGGCCGACTCGCCGCGCTGAGCGTCCGGCCCGCGCCGGATTTCCCAGCCGGCGCCTAACCGGTCAGGTCGGCCGGGCCACACGCGACTTCGATCCGCAGCCCGTCGGGATCGAACACGAACATCTCGTAGTAACCCTCCACGTCGCAGTCCTCCTCGGGTGGGAAGTGAACTCGGGCGCCGATGTCGAGGCAGCGCTGGTAGGCGGCGTCCACCTCTTCTCGTGTGTCGACGTAGAAGGCCAGGTGCTCCAGGCCGACCTGGTAGTAGCGATGCCCACCGCCATCCGCCGGCCGCAGGCCGAGGTACTGGTCACGTTCTCCGCATGCCAGGTAGATCACCTCCTCGGTGCCGCGGTAGGTGGGTAAGCGCGCCCATTCGCGCAGGCCGAGCGGAGCGAGCAGGGCGAGGTAGAAGGCGAGCGAGCGCTCGACGTCGCTGACGGCCACGTCAACATGGTGGATTCGGAGTCCGGGTGCGGCCATGGCGTTCCTTCCGCTCGGTTTGGGGTCGCGAGACTACGCGGGGTTAGAGTGCGACGGCGATGCTCGACTGCACGTATTGCGTCCAGATACCGCACCACGCCGGTCAGCTCGCGAAGGTGGCCGGTGCAATCGCCCGCGGCGAGGGACTGATCGGCGACGTGGTCACGATCTCCAGCGGGCGCGAGCACTCGATCCGTGAGATCACCGTCGAGGTGCGCAACGGCGCGCATCAGGACCTGATCGCCGATCTGCTCAACGAGCTGGAGGGGGTGCGGATCCTGTGGCATCAGGACCGCGCGTTCATCCGTCACGAGGGCGGCAAGCTCAGGATCGACGCGGTGCGACCGGTGCGCACGGTGCAGGAGATGCGCGACGTCTACACGCCCGGCGTGGCGCGCGTCTGCAGCGCGATCGCCGTGAGCCCCGAGCTGGCCAGCCGGTACACGATGATCTCGCGCACCGTGGCGATCTGCACGAACGGCACGCGGGTGCTCGGCCTCGGCAACATCGGACCACGGGCGTCGATGCCGGTGATGGAGGGCAAGGCCGTCTTCTACCGGCAGTTCGCGGGGATCTCGGCGATGCCGATCCTGATCGACGCCCCCGACGCGGACACCTTCGTGGACACGGTGCTGCGGATCTCGCCGACGTTCGGGGGGATCCACCTGGAGGACATCTCGGCTCCGGAGTGCTTTGAGATCGAGCGGCGGCTGATCGAGGCGCTGTCGCAGCCGGTGATGCACGACGACGTGCACGGGACCGCGGTCGTTTCGGTGGCCGCGACGATCGTCGCCTGCCGCCATGGCGGCGTCGATCCGCGCTCGGCGACAATCGGGCAGCTGGGCCTGGGCGCCGCCGGGTTGGGGATCGCGTCGCTGATGGTCGACAGCGGCGTGCGGGGGGTGATCGCGTTCGATCCGGCGCCCGCGTCACACGCGCGGGCAATTGCGCGCGGAATCGAGATCTGCTCGATGGAGGACGTGATGCGCGACGCGGACGTCGTGGTGGCCACCACGGGAAGACCCGGACTGATCAAGCCGTCGATGATCCGGCCGGGCCAGGTGATCCTCGCGCTCACCAACCCGGAGCCCGAGATCGAGCCCGAAGCGGCGGAGCTCGCCGGGGCGGCGTTCGCGGCCGACGGGCGCAGCGTCAACAACGTCGTCGGCTACCCCGGGATCTTCCGCGGCGCCCTGCAGGTCGGGGCGGCCGCCATCAACGTCGAGATGAAGCTGGCCGCCGCCCGGGCGATCGCCGATCTGGCCCCGCCGGGAGAGCTGGTGCCCAACGTGCTCGATCAGGCGGTCCACGACGCGGTCGCTCACGCCGTCCGGCAGGCGGCGCAGAGCAGCGGCGTCGCTCGGCCCGACCTGGCGGCTGAGCTCTAGCGCCCGGGTTCGTTCCGATTCGCGCCGGTGTTCCGCGGCCGGTTTTTCTTTGATCAGGTTTCTCGCTGCCGGGGCACGCGCGTCGCTGCCATCGGACGCGGTCTCAGCAGCCAGCAAACGTCGATCGGCGCGCGGCGGCGATGGCGGGGTGGATTCTCGCTCCCGCGGAGGCCGGGGGTCAACCCGATCCAGCGCCGTGATTGAGAAATTCCGCGGCACCTGGAATTTCGAATCCCGACACTAGACTCCGACGCGATGAGCTTCCTGGGTGGCGCGAGCCGCGGGTCGGACGGCGAACTGGACCTCAACCGGCAGCCGGTCACCGCCCACGTTCAAGAGCGACGGGCAGTCCGCTCGGATCGCTTGTGCGGCGGCACGCTCGCCTGCGATCGCTGTGATGCACCGATCGCCCTCGCCGCAGAGCCGATCTCGCTTGCGCACACGCTCAGCTGCCCGTTCTGTCAGCGCCGGGCTCCGGCTCGCGACTTCCTCTCGCTGGCGTCCCCGACGCGGCCGGCGCGGGTGGCGGTGCGGGTCAGCCGCCCGGCAGCGCGGCGCGCCGGTTAGGGTCCGCGACTGAATAAGTGCCGGAAACGGTAGTTATAAAGTCGTGGGCCCTTAGCCTCCTCGGCCGATAGCTCCGCCACCAGCCGGTCCAGCTCGGGCACCTTGGCCCGTTGTCACCCTCGCTCATGGCGCAGACGATACCTGCACCAGCGCGAGCTTCGCGGCTCTCGACAGCCGCTTGATTCGCGCCTCCTCGCGCCGCGCGGCGGCGCGGTCGGGCATCGGAAGCGCCAGCTCGAGCTCCACCGGCAGGCGGCTGGCGGTGTAGCGGCTGGCCGTGCCCGCCTGGTGGCGCGCCAGCCGGCGCTCGAGGTCGATCGTCCAGCCCGTGTACAGCGAGCCGTCGCGACAGCGCAGCAGGTAGACCCAGGCGTCGGCCATCTTAGGCCGGGCCTTCGCCACTGCGCTGCCGGAACCTGCGTCCGGCGCTACTCGCCCGGGGTGTACTTGAACGAAATGCCGAGCCGGATGCGGTAGTTCACGACGCCGCCGTCCTCGATCGTCAGGTCCTGACGCACGACCTCGGCCACGCGCAGCTCGCGGACGCTCTTGGCGGCCGTCTCGACCGCCACGCGGGCCGCCGCCTCCCAGGACTCGCTGCTGACGCCCACTACCTCCGTGACCCGATACACGCTCTCCGCCATACGCACCTCCGTCGAATTGAGACCGTCGAGCGAGTCTCGCATCGTTGCCGCCGGCCGTGGGGAAACTCTGGCGGCGCGATCGTTAGGCTGACGGCATGGCGAGAGGCGGGGACGGAATCGCCGTCGGCGAGGACGGCGTGGCGCGCTGCTTCTGGGCCGACTCGGCCCCCGAGTACCGCGCCTATCACGACACGGAGTGGGGCTTTCCGGTGGCCGACGATGTGCGGCTGTTCGAGAAGCTCAGCCTGGAGGGGTTTCAGGCCGGGCTCTCGTGGCTGACGATCCTGCGCAAGCGCGAATCCTTTCGCGCCGCCTTCGCCGGCTTTGACTTCCATCGGGTTGCGGGCTTCGGGGAGCGCGACGTCGCCCGGCTGCTGGGCGACGCCGCGATTGTGCGCCACCGCGGGAAGATCGAGGCCGTGATCAACAACGCCGGACGGGCGTTGGATCTGGTGGCCGCCGAGGGGTCGATCGCCCATTACGTCTGGCAGTTCGAGCCCGCCCGGCACCCCGGTCGGCTGGACCGCGACCGGCTCGCCGCGCTGGCGACGACGGCCGACTCGACGGCGCTCTCCAAGGACCTCAAGCGGCGCGGCTGGCGATTCGTCGGGCCGACGACGGCGTACGCGTTCATGCAGGCGATGGGCCTGACCAACGATCACCTCCACGGCTGCGACGCGCGGGCGCGGGTCGACAGCGCGCGGCAGGCGTTCGAGCGGCCGTAGTCAGGGACGCCGGGGGACTCCGCTCCCGGCTCGCAGCGCCACGTCCATCACCGCGGTGGGCATCAGCCGCGACAGCATCACCTGCACCCGGGGGCCGCGGCCGACGACGTACCGGGCCCGCGGACGCCGAGCGGTGAGCGCCTGTTCGATCGTCGCCGCCACCCCGTCGGCCGGCGTGCCCCCAGGACTGCCAGATCATCTTCACCGGCGTGTCCTGCGCGCGCAGCGCCTCGTAGGTGGCGACCGCCTCTGCAGCGAGAACAGAAGTGTCGGCCTCGCCCTGAGCCAGGAGGGTGGGGATGCGGATCCTGGACATGTAGGACTCCACCGACGCGTGTCGCGGCAGCGCGATCGCCGACTCGGGGCCGTCCCAATCGGGGTCGTCGAACTCGATCGGGCAGCCCGAGCCCCCACGCCCATCGGCCGCTGACGGCCCTGTCGTATCTGACCACAAAGCGGAGTATCGGCGACGGGGACCGCCGCGTGCAACCGAGAGCCGTCCGGCGCCGCTCATTCGCAGCGCCCGCGCGGAGCGCCATCCAGCGGGGCCGCGGCGTCAGGCTGCGCGCAGGCTGGGAGTGGACTCCGGCCCGCAGGCCCGCAGGTCCTGGTTCAGGCGTGCGGCGGTGACCTTCTCCCAGCGGCCGCTCTCCACCAGCGAGCGGCACAGCAGGCCCGCGTCGTCGACGGCAGCCTGCGCGGAGCCGTCCCGCTCCAGGTCGGAGGCGAAGATCAGATTGTCGGCAGCCTGGCGGATCCGGTCCTGCTCCTCGTCGAGGAGCTTGCTCGGACCCAGTTCGTCCAACGTGTGCATGACGCGGCGGTAGGCCTGTGAACGGTTGGGGCTCATGAGATCAATGCTAGGAAGCTGCGATGACGTACATCATGTCGACCGTCACACAAGGCGGCCTTGGCCCTTTGTCCAAGGATCACGACGACGTTTTGTACGTACGCGGTGATCACCGCACCGGTCCATATGTCCGTTATCGGCACGCGGTCGCCTACCTTCAGGACGCTCCAGCCGCGGTTCGCCTCCGGGTGCGGGCCGCGGCGTCTAAGCTGCCGCCCCGGTGAAGTCCAACCGCTCGATCCCCCAGGCGACGGTCGTGCCAGTACTCGTGTATCCCGACGTTCGTGCGGCCGTCGACTGGCTGAGCGAGGCCTTCGGTTTCGCCGAGCGCGTACGGATCGGCGAGGGGCACCGCTCGCAGCTGAGCATCGGCGACGGTGCGGTGATCGTCGCCGACGTGCGCCACGACCAGCGTTCGCCGCGCGAGGATGAGGTCACCCACCGGGTGATGGTTCGGGTGGCCGATGCCGCTGCGCACTGCGAGCACGCTCGGCAGGCCGGCGCGCGGATCCTGATGGAACCGACCGACTTCGAGTACGGAGAGCGCCAGTACGAGGCCGCCGACCCGGCCGGCCACCGGTGGACGTTCAGCGAGACGCGCGCCGACGTCGCGCCCGAGGAGTGGGGCGGCACCTTGGTAACCGCCGAGTCACGATGAGCTCCACTCAGACCCCGGTCGGGGAGCACCATCTCGCGCGGCTGGCCGAGCGGGCCTACGAGCGCCGGGGCGACTACCCGTCGATGCTCTACGAGGGTGACTGGCTGCACTCGGGGGAGATCTTTACCCGCTCGCGGCGGATCGGCGGCTACAAGTATCCCCGCGAGGTCCACTTCGTGGAGGCGATCCCGCTGACCGCCGTCGGCAAGATCGACCGCAAGGCCCTGCGGGGGTTGCGGGACGCGTAGCCCTCAGGCGGCGAGGGCCGCTGCGGCGGGTTGTCCGGCGGCCGCCGCCAGGTCGGCCCACAGATGGATCACCGCGTACGCGCGGTATGGGCGCCAGCTGGTCGAGCGCCGCTCGGCGGCCGCCGCCCGTCCGTCCAGCCCGTGTCGCCGCAGCGCGTGGTGGACGCCCAGATCGGTGGCCGGGAACGCATCGGGGTCGTGCAGGGCGCGCATCGCCACGTACTCGGCGGTCCAGGAGCCAACCCCGGGGACCGCCAGCAACCGCCGGCGTGCCTCGTCGCGATCGGCGCCGGCGTCCAGGGTCAGCTCGCTGAACGCCAGCCGCGCCGCCAGGCCCGTCACCGCGCGCGCCCGGGAGCCGGGCATCCGTAGCATCCCGACGTCAAGCGCCGCCAGCGCCTCGCAGCCGGGGAACGCGTGCGTGACCTCGCCCAGCGGCCGCTTCAGCGGCGTGCCGTGATCGGCCACCAGACGGCCGGCTGCCGTCGCCGCGGCGGCCAGCGAGACCTGCTGGCCCAACACGGCGCGCACCGCCAGTTCGGGGCCGTCGACGCTCCCCGGCACCCGCATCCCCGGCGCCTGCCGGCGCAGCGGTCCGAGCAGCGGGTCCTCGCCGAGGGCGTCGCTCACCGCCCGTGGGTCGGAGTCCAGATCCAGCAGCGCTCGGCAGCGTTGCACGGCGCTGCCCAGGTCGCGCACGTCGTCCAGCGCGAAGCCGGCGCGGACGTGGCCGGTCTCGGTCGGCCACAGACGGACGGTGCCGTTGCCGTGGGGAAGGCGCAAGCTGCGCGTATAGGCGCCCTCGCGGACCTCCTCGATGCCCGGCACCGCGCGTCGCGTCAGGTAGGCGAGCAGGGCGGCTCCGTCGTAGGGCCGGCGGTAGGGAAGGTCGAGCGCCACGCTACCGACGTGGTCGTCGCCGGCGGCGATGTCGGGCTCGCGGTGGACGCTGGCCCGCAGCTCGGTGGGGGACATCGCGAACACCTCGCGGATCGTCGCGTTGAACTGGCGCACCGCGCGGCCGACTGCGTCGCCGCGCCGGTCCCACTCGGGCGAGCCGGGGGAGGCGTCGGGACGGCAGCGCTTGCAGGCCCGCAGCCCGGCCGCCTGTGCGCCCGCGGCGGTGGAGAAGAAGCGCACGTTCTCGCGCTTGGGAGTGCGGGCCGGACAGCTCGGCCGGCAGTAGATCCCGGTGCTGGTGACGCCCACGTAGATCCAGCCGTCAAACCGCGGGTCCTGGGTCCGCGCGGCGCGCCAGCAGGTTTCCTCGTCGGGGAGCACGGCTCCACTGTGACACGCCGGTGAGCGTGTGTCTGGCGGAAATCGGACAGTGACGATGAGCAACCTGCTGGTTGCGTACGATGGTCCAATGACGGACATCGAGCAGCGGCACGTCAAGCAGCCCGCCTAGCGCGGTCCCGACCTGCGAAATGGCCCACATCCGAACCAGCCACTCCGGGTCTGGGCCAGAACGATAGCCAGGCGGGCGCTGCCGGCCGGACCTCCGCCGCGGAGGGCGGGTGTGGGTCAAATTGCAGGTCGGGTCGGCGGGTCGGCGGGTCCGCGTGGCGGGCGGGGACCCTGTTGCTATGTCAACCGTGAGATGGCAGAGCTGACCACCAACATCGAGGTCCTGGAGAGCCTGTTCGAGCCGGAGGGCCGAGACGTGCTCGACGTCGGCTGCGGCGGTGGCTGGCTGGCGCGGGAGCTGGCCGCCCGGGGCGCCCGTGTCACCGGCACCGAGATCTCCGATCAGCAGCTCGCCGACGCCCGCGCCCGGGGAGATGCCGACGGCCGGATCAGCTACGTCGTCGGCCGCGCCGAGGCCCTGCCGCTATCCGATGTCTCGGTTGATGCGGTGGTGTTCATGAACTCCCTGCACCACGTGCCCGAGGCCGCGATGTCCGTCGCGCTGCGCCAGGCCCGGCGCGTGCTGCGCCCCGGCGGCCGAGTGTTCGTCGCCGAGCCGCAGGCGGAGGGCGAGTTCTACGCGATGGTCAAGCTGGTGGAGGACGAGGACCACGTGCGGGCGATGGCGTGCCGCGCGCTGGACGACGCGGGCGCCGCCGGCCTGGAGCGCGTCACCGCGCTGGAGTACGACGTCGGCGGCTGGCTGGCCGACGTGGCCGCACTGCGCCAGCGGGTCGTCAGCGTCGACCCGGCCCGGACAGCCCGCTTCGACGCCCACGAAACGCAGCTGACCGAGGCGTTTCACCGCCTGGGGAGCGAGCGCGACGGCGGCCGGTCGTTCACCCAGCCGATGCGCGCCGAACTGCTTTGCATATCGACCCCGCCCACCCGAGGTTCCTAGGCTCGATCTGACCCACCGATCAGGGAGAGCCCCGATGCGATACGTCAATCTCGGCCTTACCGGGCGGCTGTTGCGCAAGCTGTTCGACTTCGACGTGATCGAGCGAGCCGACGAGATCGCCGCGGAGCGGGGCGTGCCCACCGCCCAGGTGGCGCTGGCGTGGATGCTGCACCGTCCCGGGGTGACCGCTCCGATCATCGACGCGACCAAGCTCGAGCACCTGCAGGACGCGCAGGCCGCCGAGCAGTTGTCGCTCAGCGCGGAGGAGATGGAGCGCCTGGAGGAGCCCTACCGCCCCCACGCGATTGCCGGTCACGCGTGAGCCTGACCGACGCAAACGTGTAGGTTGACGCGATGGCCGACCGCCAGCTGCCGCGCCCCTCCAATCGCGTGCTCGTTCTCTTCGGGGCGACCGGAGACCTTGCCGCGCGCAAGCTGTTCCCGGGCTTCTTTCACCTCTACCGCGAGGGCCTGATGCCCGAGGACTTTCGGATCATCGGCTCCGGCCGCCACTCGCCCGGGTCCGACGAGGAGTTCCGCGACCGGATCCACACGGCGCTCGAGGAGCACGGCCGGGTCGAGCTGGACGAGCACTGGGTGCAGTTCGCCGCCCGGCTGAGCTTCGTCGTCTCCAGCGCCGACGACGGCCGCGACCTGGCGCAGGCCATCACCGATGCCGAGGAGGAGATCGACGCCGAGGGCGACCGCCTCGTGTACCTGTCGGTGCCGCCGGGGGCGATGCGGGACATGGCGGTGATGCTCGGCGAGACCGGGATCGCCGATCACTGCTCGCTGGTGGTGGAGAAGCCGTTCGGGCACAACGTCGAGTCGGCGCGTGAGCTCAACGCGGCCCTGCACGACGTGCTCGAGGAGGAGTCGATCTACCGGATCGACCATTTCCTCGGCAAGGAGGCCGCCCAGAACATCCTGGTGGCGCGCTTTGCCAACGGGATCCTCGAGCCGGTCTGGAATCGCGATCACGTCGCCTACGTGCAGATCGACGTGCCAGAGGCGCTTGACATCCAGGGGCGCGCCGGCTTCTACGAGCAGACCGGAGCGTTCCGCGACATGGTCGTCACCCACCTCATGCAGATCCTCGGGATCGTCGCGCTGGAGCCGCCTTCGCGCATCGATGCCGACTCGCTGCACGTGGAGCGCACTAAGGTGTTCGCCGCGATCCGGCCGCTGGACCCCGAGCGGGTCGTCTTCGGCCAGTACGAGGGCTACCGAGACGAGGACGACGTGGCCGACGACTCCCAGGTGGAGACGTTCGCCGCCGCCGAGGTGTACGTCGACACATGGCGCTGGAGCGGGGTCCCGTTCTACCTGCGGACCGGCAAGTCGCTGGCCGAGGGACGGCGGACGGTGACGATCGGCTTCCGCGAGGCGCCGCTGCGGATGTTCCCCGGCCGCGACCCCGACACGCCGGTGCGGCCCAGCGAGCTGATCTTCGAGCTGTCAGACGACCCGAAGCTGCGGATCGAAGTGGAGGCCAAGGTGCCCGGGCCCGATATCGAGATCGGCCGCGTGGCGCTGACCCTCGACGTCGACGAGGCGTTCGGCGGCGCCGACGGCCTGGAGGCCTACGAGCGGCTGCTGCACGACGTGATGCTGCAGGAGCGGCTCCTGTTCACCCGCTCGGAGCAGATCGAGCGGCTGTGGGAGGTGTGCGCTCCCGTGGTCGACGATCCGCCGACGCCCGACAGCTACAAGCCGGGTTCCTGGGGACCGGAGGCCGCATTGAAGCTTCCCGGCCCGGCCGGCTGGCGACTGCCTGACGGAAACAGCGGTGGCGCTCGCGGCTGAGGCGGTCAGGCGCCCGGCAGCCAGCCCCGCCGGTAGGCGGTCTCGCTGTCGGGCTTGATGCTGGCGTAGGCCGCCTGGGGGTCTCGCGTCTCGTGGGCGACGCCGGCGCCGTGGCGCTGGGCGAGCTCTGAGACGGGGTAGACCACGTCGTCGCCCAAGCGCGTGCCCAGGGCCAGCACCGCGCAGGGACCGGTGCCCGCACCGACGAAGACGTGCTTGGTCCAGGCGGGGCAATGGACGAAGTCCCAGGCCTTCAGCGGCCGCTCCTCGCCCTCGATCAGCAGCAGGCACTCGCCGCTGAGCACGAGGAAGTCCTCCTGCTCGTCCTCGGCGTGGTAGAAGCACGCCGGCTGTCCCGGTTCCAGCACGCCGATGTTGACGCCGATGCTGGGAAACCGCGCCTCGCCCTCGAACCGCGTGTAGGCGCCGAAGTCACCGGTCAGCCAGCGGGCTTCCTGCGCATTGAGCACGAACCAGCCGTCGCCGACCGGGGCCAGGCCCTCGCCGGCCGGTTGCAATCGTGCCTCGCGCGTCATCTCGCCAGTCTGCCCCGCCGCCGGACCGGGCAAGCACGCATTACGATCGGCCGCCCGATGAGCCTCGTCAGCCAGATCCTCGCCCGCCGCATGCGCCTGCCCCGCGCCCGGACCGTTGACGTCGTGTGCGAGCGCGACCTGCGCGCCACGATGGATGACGGCGAGGTGCTGCTGGCCGACCGCTGGGTGGCCGCCGACGCGCGTGACCGTCCCCAGCCCACGGTGCTGGTGCGCTCGCCGTACGGTCGGCGGCAGTTCGTGGGGATGCTGCTCGGCCGCCTGCTGGCCGAGCGCGGGCTGGCCGTGGTGGTGCAGAGCGTGCGTGGGACGTTCGGCTCGGGTGGGCAGTTCAGCCCGTTCGACGAGCGCGATGACGGCCTGGCCACGTTGCGCTGGATCCGCGAGCAGCCGTGGCACGCCGGGCCGATCGGCGCGATCGGGCCCAGCTACGTCGGGTTCGTGCAGTGGGCCGTGGCCGGACAGCCAGGCGCCGACCTGGCCGCGATGTCGATCCATGTGAGCGCGTCGCAGTTCTATGACCAGACGTACGCCGGCGGCAGCCTGTCGCTGGAGACACTGGCATCGTGGATGGTGCTCATTGCTGCCCAGGAGAGCCGGCTGGCGCCGGTGGCGATCAATCGCGCGCTGCGCAGCCTGCCGAGCCGGCTGGTCGAGTTACCGCTGGGCGACCTGGACGAGCGCGCGACCGGCGCCCCGGTGCGATGGTTTCGCGAGGCGTTCGGAGACTACGACCGGGAGGGCGCGTACTGGTCGGCGCGCGACTTCTCGTCCACCGTGGCCGAGGTGACCACGCCCGTGTCGTTCGTCGGCGGCTGGTACGACATCCTGCTGCCCTGGATGCTGGACGACTTCGAGGCGCTGCAGGCCGCCGGGCGCCGCCCGCAGCTGCTGATCGGACCGTGGACCCACACCTCGCCGGGACTGGTGGGCGCCGGCGAGCGCGAGGGCATCGCCTGGCTGCGCGCTCACCTGCTGGGCGACGACCGCCTGGTCCGCGCGGCGCCCGTGCGGGTGATGGTCACCGGCGAGCGCAGCGGAGGCGGGTGGCGGGACCTACCCGCGTGGCCGCCACCCGGTACCGAGGAGCGGCGGCTGTATTTGGATCACGTACACAGCCTCAGCGAACGGCCATCGACGACCTCGGGGGCTGATCGTTATCGCTACGACCCCGCGGACCCCACCCCGTCACTCGGCGGGCCCGTGCTGCTGGAGCGCTCGGCGGTCGTCGACAACGCGCCGCTGGAGATGCGCGACGACGTCCTGATCTACACCACCACGCCGCTGGCGCAGACGGTGGAGGCGATCGGTCACGTCAGCATCGAGCTGTGGGCGCGGGCCTCGGAGCCGTACTTCGACCTGTTCGCCCGCGTGTGCGACGTCGATGCCGACGGCGTGTCGCGCAACGTGTCAGACGCGCTCACGAGCATCGCCCCCGGCCGCGCCGAGCAGACCGCCGACGGGACCTGGCGGGTGCGGTGGCGGCTGTGGCCGATTGGTCATCGCTTCGCCGCCGGGCACCGCATCCGCCTGCAGGTCTCCTCGGGCGCGCATCCGCGCTATGCGCGCAACCCGGGGTCCGGGGACACCGCCGCCCACGCCGACGCGGACACGATGCGGGCGGTCGAGATCGAGATCCTGCGCAGCGCCGAGTATCCCTCGGCGCTGGTGCTACCGGCTTAGCCCTGAGGGGCGCCGGCCTGGGGCCGGCTGCCGCTGTGGCGCCGCCGCCGGCTACGAGGACCGTCCGGCCGGTTGGTGGCCTGGCCGTGGCGCGGCTCGGACGGACGGCCCGCCGGACGCGAACGGGACGACCGCTGTGCCGGCGGACGCAGCGGGGAACCGTTCCGCGGGCTATCGGCGTCGCTTCGGGGACCGTTGGAGGGGTTGCGCCGGCGGCCGGATCCGGCACGCGGACCGCTGGAGGCGCCGCGCAGTTCGTGCTCGAGCTCCAGGAAGTCGGCCATTCTGGCGACGTCGCCGCTCTCGGGCCCGTCGACCAGGGTGATCGCCAGTCCGGGGCGACCCGCGCGGCCGGTGCGGCCCACGCGGTGCACGTAGCTGTCGTGGTCGTGCGGAGGATCGAAGTTGATCACGTGCGAGATGCCCGAGATGTCGATCCCGCGCGCCGCCACGTCGGTGGCCACCAGCGTGTCGGTGGCGCCTGAGGCGAACGATGCCAGGGCCCGCTCACGCTGGCGCTGTGACTTGTTGCCGTGCAGCGCAGCCGCGATGATGCCGCGCGCGGACAGGCGCTTGACCAGCCGGTCGGCGCCGTGCTTGGTACGCACGAACACGAGCGCCAGGTCGCGCTCGCAGTCAAGTTCGGAGACCAGGATCTCCAGCCGGTCGGCGCCCTTCAGGGCGACGAAGCGGTGGTCGACGTCGGCCGTGGCGCGCCGCGCGGACGGCCCATGCTCGTGGGTCACCGGATCGGTCGTGTAACGGCGGGCGGTGACGCCGGCCTGGCCGTCGAGCGTCGCGGAGAAGAACAGCGTCTGGCGTTGCGACGGGCAGGCGCGCACGATCCGGTCGACGGCCGGCTTGAAGCCCATGTCGAGCATCCGGTCGGCCTCGTCGAGCACCAGCGTGCGCACCTGGTCCAGCTTGAAGGCACGGCGGGCCAGCAGATCCTCCAGCCGCCCGGGGGTGGCAACCAGGATGTGGGAGGCTGCGGCGCGCTTGGCCTGCTCCATCAGGCCGACGCCGCCGTACACGGCGGTGATCCGCAGTGCTCGGGCGTGGGCGATGGGACGCAGGTCGGCGGCGATCTGAGTCGCCAGCTCGCGGGTGGGGGCCAGGATCAGCGCCGCCGGTCGCGGGCCGTCGGCCTCGATACAGTCGACCAGCGGGACTCCGAAGGCCAGCGTCTTGCCCGAGCCGGTGGGCGAGCGGGCGAGTACGTCACGTCCGGCCAGGATGTCGGCGATCACCAGGCGCTGGACGGCGAACGGCTCTGAGATGCCCTCGTTGGCGAGGGACTGGACGACGGCGCGCGAAACGCCGAGTTCGGCAAATGACTGCATGGAAAAACATCACTCCTTGGGCGGCAAACTGAGCCGCGAAACGATTCGGGAGGCTACGGCTGACCCGAACCGCTGTCTGCGGGACCCAAGCAAGCTGCCTCGCGGCCGAGGATCGACCGCTGTGTCGAAGCTAGCAGAGCGGGGCCGCGGCGACTGCACGCACGGTGTCACCGACGTGGATCTCGCCGTCGGCGAGGATGTCGGCGCGCAGCCCGCCGCGGTGCACGAGATCTCGCAGCAGCGGCCGTCCCACGCCCGACGGGGACCCCGAACATCACGGCATAGCGGGGCTCGAATCGGGATCCTGTAGGCGCGCGATCCAGGGTCCCGGCCACGCGAACGACGCCGGGTCGGCCAGCCCGGCGATGCCCATCCCCAGGCCGCCCAGCCAGCGCGACACCGTCCAGCCCAAGGCGGGATCCTCGTCGGCGGCCGGCTGCGGAAGATCTGCCGGGGCGAGCTCCAGGATGTATGAGACACAGGCCAGAAATGAGCCGTGCAGGCGTGTCTGGGACGGGCTGAGCATCATTGACCAGAGGGTAGGCCCACGAGCGCTGCCGGGATGGATACCCTCACCCGCCGACCTATGCCAAATGAACAGGTGATCCTCAACGGCGAGCTGTCGATCGCCCAGGTGTCGGCAATCGCCGCCGGGGCCCGGATCGCGCTGGACCCCGAGGCCGTGGCGCAAGTCCAGGCCAACCGCGAGACGCTGGAGCGCATCCTCTCGAGCGGCACCGCCGTGTACGGGATCAGCACCGGCTTCGGGGCGCTGGTCTCCAACACCGTGGCGCCCGAGCTCCAGCGCCACCTGCAGGTCAACCTGCTGCGCAGCCATGCCGCCGGCACCGGCGACGATCTCCCGGGCGGCGTGGTGCGCGCCGCGATGGCCGTACGTCTCAACGGGCTGCTGCTGGGTCACTCGGGCGTGCGACCGGTCGTGCTGGAGCGCGTGGTGGAGCTCCTCAACGCCGGGTTCACGCCGCGCGTGCCGCGCACCGGCTCGCTCGGGGCCAGCGGCGACCTGGCCCCCAGCGCGCATGCGTTCCTGCCGCTGCTGGGGGAGGGTGAGGCGTTTGACCCCGACGGAGCCCTGCTGCCCGGCGGCGAGGTGCTGGCGCGGCTGGGCGCCGAGCCGCTGGCGCTCGAGAGCAAGGAGGGTCTGGCGCTGATCAACGGCACCCATTTCATGAGCGCCGTCGGGGCGCTGGTGGCCGCACGGGTGGACCGGCTGCTGGATGGGATCGACGCCGTCGCGGCGGTCACGGTGGACGCCCTGCGGGGCGCACTGCCGGCGTTTGACCCGCGCGTGCATCGCCTGCGCCCGCTCGGCGGCCAGGCGCGCAGCGCCGCCAACATCGTGGCCGCGCTGCACGGCTCGGCGCGGGTCGGCGGTGACCGGGCCCGGGCTCGTATTGGCTCCGGCAGCCTCCAGGACGCCTACTCGCTGCGCTGCGCCGCCCAGGTGCACGGGGCCGCCCGCGAGGGCTTTCGCTTCTTCTCAGAGCTGGTGTACGCCGACCTCAACGCGGTGACCGACAACCCGCTGGTGTTCGACGACCCGGCCGAGGTGATCTCGGCCGGCAACTTCCATGGCCAGAGCCTGGCGCTCGCCTTCGACACGCTGCGCCTGGGACTGGCCGACCTGGCGTCGATCTCGGAGCGGCGGACGTTTCGGCTGGTCTCGCCCTCGCTCAACGGCCGTCTGCCGGCGTTCTTGACCAACGACGCTGGCGCCTCCAGCGGCTACATGGTGATCCAGTACACGGCCGCGGCCCTGGTCGCCGAGCTGCGGGCACTGGCCCATCCCGTGAGCATCGACACGATTCCCACCTCCGACAACCAGGAGGATCACGTCTCGATGGGGATGACCGCCGCGCTGATGGCGCTGGAGGCGGTCGGGCGCCTGGAGCGGGTGGTGGCGATCGAGCTGCTGTGCGCCTGCCAGGCGTTGGACTGCGATCCGAGTCCGGCCGGCCACCTGGTCGAGACGCTGTACGCCGCCGTGCGCGAGCGCGTGCCGACGCTGACCCAGGACCGCCCTCCGGCCGACGACCTGCGCGACGTGCTGGGGCTGCTCGAGGACGGGACGCCGGCCCGCCTGCTGGCCGCCGCCGTGGCCGGCTGACAGACCGCCCGGCGCGCGATACTTGCGGCGATGGTCTACGCACCGACCGCCCGCCACCTGCTGCGAGCCAAGGACCTGGCCGACGCGCGCTACGCCAACCCGCTGGACGTCGATGACCTGGCCGCCGTGGCCGGCCTGTCGCGCGCGCACTTCAGCCGCGAGTTCCGCCGCGCGTTCGGCGAGTCGCCGCACGCCTATCTGCTGACCCGGCGCCTGGAGCGCGCCGCCGCACTGCTGCGGACCACCGATCACTCGGTGACCGAGATCTGCTTTGCCGTGGGGCTCTCGAGCCTGGGCTCGTTCACGACCAGTTTCAAGCGCACCTACGGCGTGACGCCCACCGCCTATCGAACCGCGTTCCCGCCGGCGGCTCAGCTGGCGATCGTGCCGAGCTGCATCCTGCGCGTCTATGGGCGCCCGCAACGCCGCACGTTTGGAGAAGACAAGGAGGCCGGGCCGACGTAGCGTCCCCAGCGTCAATTCCGTTCCCCTTTCGATGGAGGTAGTCAGATGATCAGGATCGCCAGCATGCAGCTCTGGGTCCACGACCAGGACGAGGCGCTCGCCTTCTGGACCGAGAAGGTCGGCATGGAGGTTCGCTCCGACGTGACCATGGCCGAGATGGGCAACTTTCGCTGGCTGACGGTCTCACCTCCCGGGCAGGAGGACGTCTCGATCGTGCTCATGGCGGTCCCCGGGCCGCCGGTGTTCGAGACCGAGACCGTCGAGCAGATCAACGCCCTGATGGCCAAGGGCGCGGGCGCGACCGTGTTCCTGACCACCGAGGACTGCCGGGCTGACTACGAGCGGCTCAAGGCGTGCGGTGTGGAGTTCGTGGAGGAGCCCGAGGATCGTCCGTACGGCATCGACGCCGGATTCCGCGACCCGTCCGGGAACCACATTCGGCTGACCCAGGTCACGATGGCGGGCGTTTGAGTCACGCGCCGGAACCCGAGCTGAAGGCGCTGCTGGCCGAGTAGCAGCGCTAGGCGGTCCGGGCACCTGGACCGCGATGATCGCGCAGCGCGCCCCGTCCGTCACGGCGGTCGACGGGGCACCGGAGATGCTTGAGGTAGCCGCCGCGTCGCAGCCCGGAGCCAACGTGCGCTTCGAGCAGGTGGATCTGTTCAGCTGGCGGCCCGAACGCCGCTACGACGCGGCGTTCTTCGGCTTCTTCCTCTCACACGTGCCCGAGGAGCGCTTCGAGAACTCCTGGGAGCTCGTCGGTGACGCGCTCGTGCCGGGCGGTTCCGTGGTGTTCGTCGACGACGCCTATCGCGCCCCCGAGGAACCACGGCCCGTTCTTCTGGGGCCTGGGTCAGCGCTCTCCGTCGAAGTAGTCGCGGGCGCCGTCGGCGCGGCGCAGCAGGATCGTGTCGGCCTCATCACCCGGCCACACGCCGATCTTGTCGCTGTCGGGATACACCGCCACCGCGGGCTCGCGCGAGCTCGACCACATCATCACCCGAGCGGTCTCGTGCGCCCGGTTGATCAGCTTGTGGGCGCCGTCGGGACCGACGGGGAAGCACACCAGGTCGCCGGCCTTCAGCGAACGCTCGCCGTCAGGGGCGCGTAGCGTCGGTGCTCCCGCCAGCACTAGCAGCCATTCCTCGTCGTACTCATAGTGATACGGGCACGAGCTCTGGTTCGGGGGCAGCTCGTACACCTTGACGGTGTTCGCGCTGCCGCCGGCCTCGCGGCCGACGAACGCCTGCCCGGAGCGGTAGCCGTCAGGATCTTCGGGATCGAACTCGCAATCGGCGTCGAAGACGTTGGTCATCAGTGGCACAGGGCGATGTTGCCAGGTCGCGGTCAGGCTCGTGACCACCAACGTCCACCCTGCTGGGTGACGACCGGCGGGGCCTCGGGCAGCGGGCGACCGGCCACGATCGCCGCCGGGGAGTCGACCACCATCCACTCCGCGCGCTCAGGGCCGACTAGCTCGGCCGCCGCGGCGACCGCCTCGGGCATCACGCTCACCGGGCGCCATTGCTCGGCCCGGTGGCTGTCGGAGGCCATGGCGTGCACCAGTCCGTCGACGCACAGCTGCCGGGCCAGGCGGGCGGTGGGCGACTTGCGCGGGTTGCCGAGCAGGCCGTCGGCGTTGACCTGCAGCAGGATGCCGCGCTCCACGAGCGCCTCGAGCCCCGACGCGTCGCGCTGGAACTCGCGGCTGCGCTCGGGATGGGCGAGCGTTACCCGGAAGCCGCGCGTGCGCACCTGGTAGAGCAGGGACTCGATCCCCACGGTGGTCGTCGGGGTCTCGATCAGCAGGTCGGCGCCGCGCTGCCCGAAGCTGCCCAGCCGCAGGGACTCGTCGTCGGCATCCAGTGCCCACACCAGCCCGACCTCGCCGCCGTTGACCAGCTCGATCGCCAGCCCCTGGTCGGCGATCCATGCGCGCAGCTCGTCGGCGCGCGCTGCCAGCTCGTCCACGTGGACGTCGGGGAAGTCGCCCCGCAGGTGGGGGGTGGCCACGATCGTGCCCGTGCCCGAGTCGGCCGCCGTGCGCAGCATCTCCTCGGAGTCGGCCAGCTCGGAGGGGCCGTCATCGATTCCGTACAGGACGTGGGCGTGTATGTCTACGTATCCGCTCATTTGCGCGAGGAGGTCGTTCTAGCAGTCCCCACTACCCTCATCGGCTTGGAATGCGTTAGGGATTACCCCCGGCCGCCGGCGCTCGCGCCGGTCACCCGGCGGGTGCGCGTCGAGCTGGGCGGCGAGCTGCTCGCGGAGTCCTTCCACGCCCTCCGGGTGCTGGAGACCAACCATCCGCCGACCGTCTACCTGCCGCCCCGGGATGTGCGGTCGCAGTGGCTGCTGACTGCCGCGGGGCGGGGCTCGTGGTGCGAGTTCAAGGGCCGCGCCCGGTACGTGGACGCGGTCGTCGGCGATCACCGCGTGGCCGGCGTGGGCTGGTTCTACCCGGAGCCGTCGCTCGGTTACGAGGCGCTGCGCGACCACATCGCGTTCTACCCGGGACGCGTCGACGCCGCCTGGCTGGACGACGAGCGGATCTCGGCCCAGGAGAGCGACTTCTACGGCGGCTGGATCACCGCCGACCTGGTGGGGCCGTTCAAGGGACCGCCGGGCACCCTCGGCTGGTGATCCTCACTCGCCTGGAAGAATGCGGCACATGGATCTCGAACTGAGCGGCAAGCGCGCGGGCGTCACCGGCGCCAGCCGCGGCATCGGGCTGGCCGTAGCCCGTGGGTTGGTGGCGGAGGGCGTGGACGTGGCGCTGATCGCACGCGATCGCGAGCGGCTGGAGCGCGCCGCCGCGGAGCTGCGCAAAGCGTCGCCGGGGCCGCGCGTGCTGCCCGTGGTCTGCGACACCGGCTCCGACGAGGCGGTCGCCGTCGGCGGCGGGGCCCGGGGAGCGATCTACTACTGATGGCCGCGGACTTCGAACAGATCCGCGCCGAGCTCGACGGTGGGGTGCTGACGATCACGCTGAACCGCCCGGAGCGGCTCAACGCATGGACGGAGACGATGGGACGCGAGCTGGCCGAGGCATTCGACCGCGCCGACTCAGACGACGAGGTACGCGTGGTGATCGTGACCGGCGCGGGCCGCGGCTTCTGCGCCGGAGCCGACCTGGCGTCCGGCGGCGAGACCTTCGACTACCGGGCGCAGGGCCGAGAGGACGAGGTGCCGCGCGACGGCGGCGGCCGCTTCGTGCTGCGCGTGTTCGAGTCCACCAAGCCGGTGATCGCCGCCGTCAACGGCTCCGCGGTGGGGGTCGGGGCGACGATGACGCTGCCGATGGACATCCGCCTGGCCGCCCAGGACGCTCGCATCGGCTTCGTGTTCGCCCGGCGGGGGATCGTGCCCGAGGCCTGCTCCAGCTGGTTTCTCCCGCGCCTGGTGGGCATCAGCCGCGCGATGGAGTGGGTCGCCACCGGCCGCGTCTTCGGAGCCGATGAGGCGCTGCAGGCCGGTCTGGTCCGCTCCGTGCATCCCGGCGGCGAGCTGCTCGACGCGGCCCGCGCGCTGGCGCGCGAGATCGCCGACAACACGGCGCCCGTGTCGGTCGCGCTCGCCCGGCGACTGATGTGGACGATGCTCGGCGCCGAGCATCCGATGCTCGCCCATCGCGCCGACTCCCGGGCGATGTTCGTCCGCGGCCGGTCGGCCGATGCGCGGGAGGGCATCGCCTCGTTTCTGGAGAGGCGTCCCGCGGACTTCCCCGACCGCGTCAGCGAGGGGCTGCCGGACGTGTTTCCGGGTCAGACGCCGCCGCAGTTCCAGTAGTGGACGCCAGCCGCGCCGCCGCCACCGCGGCCTGGCCGAACGAGATCCCGCCGTCGTTGGGCGGTAGACGCTCCGGGATCAGCACGCGCAGCCCCGCCGCTTCCGCGCCGTCGGCCACCGACTCCAGCAACCGGCGGTTCTGGAACACGCCGCCGCTGAGCACGACGGTGCCGAGGCCTCGCTCGCCGGCGATCCGGGCCAGCGCTGAGACCGTGGCGGCGCTGATGGCGCCATGGAAGCGAGCGGCCACCACCGCGGCGTCAGCGCCTGACCTCAGGTCGGCCACCAGCTCGCGCACCGCCGGACGGGGGTCCGACAGCGTTGCGCGGTAGGCGCCGACGCCGGCTCCGGCCCGCCAGGCGGCCGCCTCCAACTCGATCGCCGCCTGCCCCTCGTAGCTGACCTCGGCGCGCAGTCCGCACAGGGCGGCGACGGCGTCGAACAAACGGCCCATGCTGGAGGTCAGCGGTGAGACGGCCGGGCTGGCGGCGACCTGAGCCATCTTGCTCCAGCGCGACTCCTCGACGGCGGCGCTCAACTGGCGGGGCAGCGGCTGGGGCTCGCCGAACGCCTCGGTCAGCCAGGCCCACGCCATCCGCCACGGCTGGCGGATCGCGGCGCCTGCGCCCGGCATCGGCACCGGCCGCAGCCAGCCGGCGCGCTCATAGCCAAGCAGGTCGCCGACCAGCAGCTCGCCGCCCCACACCGTGCCGTCCTCGCCGTAGCCGGTTCCGTCGAAGATCGCGCCCACGGCCGGGTCGGCGCACGCGCGGTGCTCGGCCAGGCAGGCCGCCAGATGCGCGTGGTGGTGCTGCACGCCGATCAGCTGCACGCCGTCGCGCTCGAGCGCGTACTCGGTCGACAGGTAGCCGGGGTGCAGGTCGTGGGCGACCGCCTCGGGCGTCACCGCGAACAGCCGCTGGAAGTGGTCGATCCCCTCCCGGAAGGCCCCCAGGGTGGCCACGTGCTCGAGGTCGCCGATGTGGTGGCTGACCCACGCCCGGTCCCCCTTGGCCACGCAGAACGTGTTCTTCTGCTCGGCGCCGCAGGCCAGCAGCGGCGCCGGTGCGGCCACGGGCAGCGACAGCCGGGCTGGCACGAACCCACGCGAGCGGCGCAGCATCAGCGCCCGCGATCGTCCGCCGAGCGCCACCGACCGGACCACCGAGTCATCGGTGCGCGTCTGGATCGCGCGGTCGTGAACGCAGAACAGGTCGGCGATCTCACCCAGCCGGGCCAGCGCGTCCGCGTCGCGGTAGGCGATCGGCTCGTCGGAGACGTTGGCGCTGGTCATCACCAGCGCGCCCGGGGCGAAGTCCCCGACCAGCAGGTGGTGCAGTGGCGTGTAGGGGAGCATCACGCCCAGCTCGGGCGCGCCCGGAGCGACGGCGGCGGCCACGGCCGCCTGCGGGCGGCGGCGGGCGAGGACGATCGGACGGGCGGGCGACTCCAGCAGCGCCTGCGCCTGCGCCGAGACCTCGATCAGCTCCGCGGCCGCGGTCGCATCGGAGGCCATCAGCGCGAACGGCTTGTCCTCGCGGTGCTTGCGGGCTCGCAGCGCGGCGACAGCACGCTTGTTGGCGGCGTCGCACACCAGGTGATAGCCGCCCAGTCCCTTGACGGCGACGATCGCGCCGGCGGCCAGCCGGGCGGCGGTGGCGGCCACCGGGTCGCCGGTGCCGATCTCCGCACCGCCGGCATCCAGCAGCCGCACACGCGGGCCGCACACCGGACAGGCGTTGGGCTGGGCGTGGAAGCGCCGGTCGCGCGGGTCCTCGTACTCGCTCCGGCACGCGGCGCACATGTGAAACGGCGCCATCGTCGTCAGCGGCCGGTCGTAGGGGACGTCGCGCACGATCGTGAAGCGCGGGCCGCAGTTGGTGCAGTTGATGAACGGATAGCGATGGCGGCGGTCCGCCGGGTCGGCCAGCTCGGCGAGACAGTCCGCGCAGGTGGCGCAGTCGGGCACGATCAGCGCGTCGGGTGGGCCGGCGCGCTCGCTGGCGCGGATCGTGAACTCGGGCTCGCCCACCGGATTGACGGTCTCGCAGCGCACGGCATCGACCGAGGCCAGCGGCGGAGCCTCAGCGCGCACGCGCGCGAAGAAGCGACGGACCGACTCCGGCTCGCCCTCCACCTCCAGCAGCACTCCGTGCTCGTCGTTGAGGACGTAGCCGGCCAGTCCCTGCTCGTGCGCCACGCGGTAGACGAACGGGCGGAAGCCGACGCCCTGCACGGTGCCCTCCACCCGCGCGCGGGTCCGGACGGCGCTCATCCGGCTTCGACGAGCTCGCGCAGCAGGTGGTACGCGGTCGCCTGCGCCTCCTGGATGCGCGGGATGTGCTGCGAGGGGGTGACGATCACGTGGTCGGCGAGTTGCTCGGCAGCCACCCGTCCGCCGTCGTAGCCCGCCAGCGCGATCGTCGCCAGTCCGCGCCGCCGCGCCTGCGCCAGCGCGTCCAGCACGCTCAGCGAGTTGCCGCTGGTGGAGAGCGCCAGGAGCACGTCGCCGGCGCGGCCGTAGGCGATGATCTGACGGGCGAAGATCGCCTCGGTCCCGATGTCGTTGGCGATCGCCGTGATGATCGCCGTGTCGGCCGTCAGATCAAGCGCCGGCCGTGGAGGCCATCCGAGGTCCTCCGCCGCGAAGTCGGCGACCACGTCCATCGCGTCGGTGGCCGAGCCGCCGTTGCCGAGTGCCAGCAGGCGACCGCCGCCCTCCAGCGCGGTGCGCAGCGTGCCGGCTGCCGCCAGCAGCTCGTCGAAGCTGCGCTGCACGGTCGCCGAGCGCAGCTGCGCCGCCTCCTGTGACTTCATCAGCGCCGACTCACGGACGTCGGCGAGGATCGCGTCCAGGTCGTGCTCGCGCTCGGCCAGGAACGGATACAGGAAGCTCGAGGCGCCGGCGTCGTGGGAGCGGCGCTCGGTGCGGCCCTCCAGCAGCCCGCGGTGCTCGAAGAACACGTGCACCAGCTCCCACAGCACGTGATAGGCGGTCTCGACCAGCTCTTGGCGCACGAACGGGTCCGACGCCGGGGGCTCGAGCTCCCACTCGGCCCCCAGCGCGGAGAACGCGATCGTCAGACAGCCCCGGGCGCGCGCCGCCGCCAGCGCGGCCGGCAGCTCGGGCCCGTCGGCGGGCTCGCCGAACGCGATCACGATGTCGTCGCTTTCGGCGGTCAGCGCCAGCTCGCGCTGCAGCCGCGCCGACTCGCCGGTCAGTCCCAGCGCCGGGAGCGCGCGCTTGCCGACGATCACCGGGTGCACGAACTCGACGGCGACGTGGCGCACGTCGGACCGCGCGGCGGGGGAGAGGCCGATCGCGATCAGCCGGGCGCCGCGCGCGAAGCGCTCGGCCATCGCGTGGCAGAGCCGGGCCAGGTGGTCGGCGTGCGCTTCGAAGAATCGCTCGCCCGCGTCGCGGCGCTGCTCCAGCCGTAGCTCTGCCAGCTCGCGCGCCTCGGTGACCGGGCGCGCGACGGTCATGCGGGTGCGGCCACGCGACGTGCCGCCAGCTCGCCCAGCCAGGCGCGCAGCTCCTCCACGCCCTCGCCGGTGCGGGCGCTGGTCACGATCCGGCGGACGCCCGGGTTGACCACGTCGATGTTGTACAGCAGCTTGTCGAGGTCGAACTCCAGGTGGGGGAGAAGATCCATCTTGTTGACGAGCACCAGCTCGCAGGCACGGAACATCAGCGGGTACTTGAGCGGCTTGTCCTCGCCCTCGGTAACCGAGCAGACCATCGCGCGGGCGTCCTCGCCGACGCGGAACTCGGCGGGGCAGACCAGGTTGCCGACGTTCTCGATCACCAGCAGCTCGATCGTGTGCAGCGGCAGATCGCCCAGCGCCGAGCGGACCATGTTGGCGTCGAGGTGACACTCGCCGCCGAAGCCGTTGTCGGTGTTCAGCTGGACCACCGGCACGTGCAGGGCGGCCAGCCGGTCTGAGTCCATCGACCCCTGCACGTCGCCCTCCAGCACGCCCACGCGCGCGCCGCCCTCCAGAGGGGATCCGAGCGCCCGCTCCAGCAGCGTCGTCTTGCCCGCGCCGGGCGCGGACATCAGGTTCAGCACCGCCACGTCGTGGCGGTCGAAATCGTCGCGGTTGGCGCGCGCGATCGTGTTGTTGGCGTCCAGTGCGTCCTCGACGACCCTCACCTTGGTGCGGTGCATGCGGCCTCCCGGTCCTCGACCTCGATGTATTCGACCTCCAGCTCCTCGCCGGCCAGCACCTGCACGTCCGCCGAGCCGCAGTCCGGGCAGCGGAACGCCGGGATTTGCGGCGACCAGCGCCGCTCGCAGTCGGAGCAGACAAGCGACGTCTCGACCCCGACGAGGTCCAGCGTCGCCCCCTCGCACGCCGTATCCCGGGCCACGATCTCGAAGTAGAAGCGCAGCGACTCGGGGACGACCTGGCGCATCGCTCCCACCCGCAGGCTGACCGCCGACACGGGCCGATCGTCGGCGTGCTTGAGCGCCGTGTTCAGGATCGCGGTGGCCACCGACAGCTCATGCATTCCGCAGCTCGGCGACGGTCTCCAGCACCACGTCGGCCGCGCGCGACAGCGCCCCGCTGACGGCGTCGGACAGGCCGAAGCCCACGTCCTCGACCACCTCGGGCTCGCACGCGACCACGAACACCCGGCCCGGCCACCCGCCGACGTACTTCACGAAGCGCAGCACCGTCTGGGGATCCATGCCGTGGGGATCGAGCATCTGGCCGTCCTCGATCTGGGCGTCGACGTCAGCCTCCTCGGCCTCCATCACGTACAGGGTCCCCGGGGGCTCGCCCTGGCGGCTGACGTCGATCAGGATCAGCGCGTCGTAGCCGCGCATCACCTCGTAGGCGAGGTCCAGCCCCCCGGTGCCGAAGTCGACGACGTGCACGCCCGGCGGGACCTCGCGGTCGGACAGCAGCTTGGCCACCTCGCCCCCGAAGCCGTCGTCGCGCAGCCACGCGTTGCCGATGCCGGCGACGAGGATCTGCTTGGTTCGCTGTGCCGTCTCTGTCATGTGGGCTCCACTTCGTTGGCGAAGAAGAACAGGTAGCGGCCGGTCTCTCGCATCAGCTGCTGACCCGGGTCGTCGTCGACGGTGACGGCGAGGTGCACGCGATCGTCGTAGTCGACGTAGATGCGCTCGATCGTCGCCCGATGCCCGTCGAGCATGCGGTCGTAGGGATCGCGATCGGTTCCCGGGCGCAGCACGAGCGTGTCGCCGCGGGCGAACGCGACCCCGTCGACGGTCGCGGACTGCTCGCCACGGACCTCGAGGTCGGCCGCCGGCTCCGGGATGATCTCGGTGAGCCCGCTGTGCAGCGCCATGATCTCGTCGGGTCCGACAGCCAGCGCGCGCTCCAGCATGTCTCCCACGACGCGGTCCTGGGCCACCGCAGCCGCGCGCTCTTCGTCGGTGAGCGTGTGCACGTGCAGCAGCAGCGCCTCTTCGATCTCGGTGTTGTCGAACAGGTTGCCGTGGCTGTGCTCCGAGATTCTCGGATGGTCGGGGAGCACGATGCCGGCCCCCAGCACCGCGTCGTCGCCCGGGGTGGCCAGCACCGGCCAGATGTTCACGCTGTCGCGGCCGGCCTCCAGCGGCGAGACGAACCGCCCGTCGGAGATCTGCACCACCAGATGCACCGAGATCAGCGACTGCGCCAGCGCCGCCGCCCGGCTCAGGGCCGCCGGGACGTCGGCGGTGTTGTGCACGCAGGCGCGCACCAGCACCCGCCCGTCCTGGGGCTCGGAGCGCAGCGTCAGGCGACCGCCGGGCAGCTCGACGGTGGCGCGCTCGCCGATCGCCACGGGCCCGAGCTCGAAGCGCTGCTCGCGGGCCTCGTGACGTTCGCCGCTGGGCGCCAGGTAGCGCAGCGTGGCGCTGAGAACCGCTCCCGGCTGTGTGAGCGCCACGCACTCCATGCGCGCGTGGTCGTGCGCCCCCGCGCACTCGGCCGCGTACCGCGGCGGGTACACGATCCCGAACGGCGTCGGGGTGGAGTTCTTGGTCGCCTCGGGCGTGTAGGGATACAGCGCGTAGCCCTCGTACAGCAGCGAGCCCACCAGTTCCTCAAGGGCCGCCTGCATGCTCTCAGTCCTCCTCCAACAGCTCGCGGACGCAGGCGTCGAAGCTGGCCAGGCCGCGCCCTGCCCGCCGCTCGTTGAGCGCGTTCAGCGTCTCGTCGTCGAGCCGGATCCAGCCGCCGCCCGGATAGTGCTCGGCGATCATCGCCCGCCACACGTCCACGGGCATGCTGTACTGCGCGGTGCTGCTCCAGGCGACGGGCACGACCATCAGCGGCTGACCGGGGCCGCTGCCGCGGTAGAAGACGTTGCCGTTGAAATGAAACGACAGCGGCACCTGCCCGTTGCGCACCGCGTAGAAGTACTTGGTGGCCGCCACCTCGAGGTCGTAGGTGCAGGGAACCTCGATGCCGAACGTCGTGGCGCCGGTGAAGCCGGGGACGTTCGTCGCCACCCGCGCCCACGCCAACCCGCTCGTCGACGGTGCCCACGAAGCGGGGGGGCCGAACAGCTCGCTCAGCCGCTCTCGGGTCTCGGGGTCATAGCCGCGCCGCGCGGGGTCGATCATCACCTGCGCGGTGAGCGCGATCGACTGGACCTCGATGCCGTGCGGCTCCGAGGCGAGCGCTCCGAACAGCATCGTCGGAGTGGCCGCGAACGCGAGGTGGGCCGCGCCGGTGATCTCGAATTCCGGTGCGGGTACCCGCACCGCACTCTCGATGCTCACCGCGTCACCGTCCGCTCCCGCACGGCAGCGAAGAACTCCGGCACGGCCGTCTCGATCGCCGAGCCGCCCGAGATCCCCTCCCAACGGGACTTGATCAGCCCCACCAGCCCGTAGCACTGGTCGATCGGGAGGATCGAGTACTGCGGGGGGTCCGACAGGCGGTTGACGACCAGCGCCTCGGCGTCCGAGTCCAGCTGCTCGAGCACCGGGTTGGCCGCCATCAGCGTCTCCCACGCCTCGAGCGGGAGCTCTGACTCGGTGGCGCCGGCCGGGCTGGGGTAGAACGCGACCACCGAGCCGGTGACCGTGCTGCGCATGAAGAACGCCAGCCCGATCGGGATCTGAAACGACGCCCACGTCTCGGCGTCGCATTGAAACCCGTCCAACCACAGGGTGCGCATGCCCGTCGGCCGGTACTCGGCGTCGCCGGAGTGAAGCGCCCAGCAGGCCTCGCACGAGCAGACGATCCGCCGGTCGACCAGGTGCAGCATGTGGCGGTGGTCGTCGGGCAGGGTGGTGTTGCACAGGTCACAGCGCTCCGCCGCGGGCCTGCCGGTCGGCGCCTGCCGGCCAGCACCGGTCTGGGCGAGGCCGCGCATCCGGGCTACCGCCTGGGCGCGACTGGTGGTCAAAGAGCCACCCGGAGGCCGCCGTCCTGCAGCAGGGGGACCGGGCGCAACTGCAACGGCTCGCCCCCCGCCGCCCGGCCCGCTTTCGGAAGGTCGAACTCCACCTGACAGCTGGGGCAGCGCAGCACGCCGTCGGAGAGCTCGCCCGCGCCGAGCGGTTCCCCGCAGGCGGCGCATTCGTTGACGTAGGCCAGCAGCGAGTCGCCGACGTTGGCAAGCAGGAGCGTGTCGGCCCCGACAGTCAGCTCGTGCAGGTCACCGGCCGGCGGGCGCGCCGACTCATCGATCCCCACCCACTGCGGCGCCGGCGCGGACTGGACGACGGGCAGCTCCAGGCCGGCCATTGGCAGCTCGAGGCCCCTCGGAGCGGCGGCCTCGGTCACCCCCGACACCTCCAGCCCCGCCAGGTCCGGCGCATGCTCCTCCAGCGCCTGCTCGATCGCGGTCTCCAGAGTCGCCCGGGAGGCGGCGCAGCCGTTGCAGCTGCCCCGGAGCGCCAGCCGCGCCACCCCGTCGCGCAGCTCCACCAGCTCGACGTTGCCGCCGTGGGACTCCATGTACGGCCGCACGGTGTCCAGCGCCTCCAGCACCCGCTCCTCCAGCGATACCGGGTAGAGGTCGTGGATCAGCAGCAGGCTGGCCACCGCTCCGTCCTGGGACAGCTGGTCGATGATCGTCGCCCCCGCCTCTCGGGAGCCGGCGATCACCTCCATGATCCGTCCCAGCCCGTCGCCGTACATGGCGATCACGCTGGCCAGCAGCTCCTGCGCCAGCTCCCGGGCCTGCGGGTCCGGGAGCTCGTCGACCCGTTCGGTCAGCGACTGGACCCGCTCGAGCAGCTCGGCGGGGTGGGCGGTCTCGGTGGGGTGGGTGGGCACCGATTCAACTGAGGCCGGTTGGGGTGTGCATCACCTTGCGCACCTTGCCCGCGCCGTTGTACATGTGCACGCCGCACGGCAGGCACGGGTCGAAGCTGCGCACCGCACGCATGATGTCCACGCCCTTGAAGTTGTCCGGGCCGTTCTCCTCGAAGATCGGCGTGTTCTGCACGGCATCCTCGTACGGACCGGGGGTCCCGAACGTGTCGCGCGGGCTGGCGTTCCACGGGGTCGGCGGATAGGGCTGGTAGTTGGCGATCTTGCCCTCGCGGATCACCATGTGATGCGAGAGCACGCCCCGAGCGGCCTCGTGGAAGCCGACGCTCACGGCCTCGTCGGGGACGGTGAACTCCTTCCAGCTCTTCGTTCGCCCGGCGCGCACCTCCTTGAGCGCGCGCTCCAGGCAGTGCAGCGCGACGAGCGCCGAGTACGCCTGGTGATAGGACCGAGCCCGATCGCGCTCGATCGCGTTGGACTTCTCGGGCACCTTCCACTCCAGCTCCATCTCGGGCATCGAGGCCGACTTGGGCAGCACCATCTGAATCGAGTGGCCGGTCGCCTTCAGGTAGCCGAAATCGACGATCCCGGCCTTGGCGGTGCACCACTGGCGGGCGAACGGGCCGCCCCCGGTGTCACAGCAGACGTGGGTGTCGGTGCGCTTGTCGTAGATGCGCGGCGAGACCACCCAGCTGTACTTGTCGGCGAAGTCGCGCTTCTGGGGCTTGGGCAACGTCTGCTTGTTCCACGGATGGTTCTTGTCTACCGGGTTGCCGAGCGGGTCCTGGGTGACGAACGTGGGCTCGTTCTCCCAGCCGTCGAAGTACGAGCTCCCCAGCAGGATGCGGATCATCAGGTTGATCTCCACCAGGTCGGTGGAGATCAGCTCGCCGTTGATCGCCACGCCGGGCGTGATGTAGCGCTTGCGACCCCACTCGGCCATCGTGCGGTAGTCGTAGTCGACGTAGTCGGGGTCGTCGAAGGAGCCCCAGTTGACGAGGTTCGTGTCCCGGTAGCCGACCATGTCGTAGCCTGGCAGCTCGGTGAGGAAGAAGTCGTACAGGTCGTCATGCATCGGCACGACGCGCTTGACGTAGTCCATGTAGCGCATCAGCCGCACGTAGTAATCGGTCATGGTCTGATGCGTGATGTCGGCACTGCAGCCACCCGGCATGATCGTCGACGGGTGGGTGTGGCGGCCGCCGAACAGGCAGTACATCTCGCGTGTGTACCGGGCCACCTGCAGCGTCTCCAGATAGAAGCTGCCGGTGAACGGGTTCAGCGAGCGCATGATGTCGGCGATCGTCTTGTAGCCGTGGATGTCGGAGTGCGGAGCCGACGTGTTCTCCGCCGTGGCCAGCAGCGCCGGGTTGGTGTCCTTGACCATCTGCTCGCAGAAGTCCACGTTGGCCATGCAATCGTTGAAGATCGCGTGGTCGAACATGTAGTCGGCGGACTCCGCGAGGTTGAACGCCAGGTCACCCAGCGGCGGTGGCTTGACCGAATAGGCCATGTTCTGGTTCAGGCACGAGCAGGTTGCGTGGTTGTCACCGCAGATGCCGCAGATCCGGCTGGTGATGAAGTGGGAGTCGCGCGGGTCGATCCCCTTCATGAAGATGTCGAACCCGCGGAACACCATCGACGTGCTGTAGCACTTGTTCACCGTTTGGTTGGTGAAGTCGATCTCCGTGTGGATTCCGAGGCTGCCGACGATCCGCGTGATCGGATCCCACGACATCTCCTTGACGACGACCTTCTTGTCGGTGGTTGTAGCCATTGCGGAAGCTCCTTGCGAGTGGTGGCGTTCAGGTGGACCGGCGCTACCAGCGCTTCTGGTAGCCGGAGGTGAGTACCGGTCCGGGACGCCGCCACTCCGGTTCGATATCGAACTTCTTCTCGAGGTTGCGCTTGCGGAAGTACCGGAACACCGGCCCGTAGGTGAAGCGCTGGAAGGTGGCCGCGGCTCCACCCCACTTGTCCTCGTCCATGAACGGCATGTACTTGTCCGGGAACCCGGGCATCGTGCAGGCCATGCAGATGCCGCCCACGTTAGGGCAGCCGCCGATGCCGTTGACCCAGCCGCGCACGGGGACGTTGCACTTGACCACCGGTCCCTTGCAGCCGAGCTTGACCAAGCAGCGGTGGTCGGATCCGTACTCGGTGGCGAAGTTGCCCTGCTCGGTAAAGCCGGCGCGGTTGCAGCCCTCGCGCGCGGTCCGCCAGAACAACCACTTCGGGCGCAGTTGCTCGTCGAGGTCGGGCGCCGGCGCCATCCCCGCGAGGTGGAACACCAGGTACATGAGTACCTCGGTCATGTTGTCGGGCTGCGCCGGGCAGCCGGGGATGCAGACCACCGGCAGGTTGGCCTTGGAGCGCCACTTCCAGCCCAGGTAGTCCGGGACTCCCATCGCACCCGTGGGGTTGTTCTTCATCGCCGGGATCCCGCCGTAGGTGGCGCACGTCCCGACCGCGACCACCGCGGCGGCCTTGGGCGCCAGGCGGTCGATCCACTCGTTGACGGTGATCGGCTGGCCGTTGGCAGGGTTGACGCCGAAGCCGGTCCAGTGGCCCTCGCCGTTGATCTGCTCGTTGCCCAGTGATCCCTCGATCACCAGCACGAACGGGTCGAGCTTTCCCTGCTCGGCGTCGATCCATGCGCGCGCGAAGTCGTCGCCGGTCTCGAACGCGATCACCTGATTGTGGATCACCACGCGCGGCATACCGGGGATGACGCCCTGGATGATGTCCTCCAGGCTCGGGTTCGTCGCCGAGGTCATGGCCACGGAGTCGCCCTCGCAGGAGAGACCGACCGTCATCCAGAGCACGTGTGCGGTGACGGCCTCGGTCGCCGCCTGGTTGGGTACGAACTCGGTTGTCGCCATGTGCGTCCTCTCCTCTCTTGTCTTGTCAGCAGATACGCGGCAGGGGATCGCCGACCAGCTGATCCATCACGCGCCGACCGCCGAAGGCGGTCTGCACCATCACCATCCCGGGCGGCTCGGTCCGTACCTCGCCGATCGCCGCCGCCCGCTCACAGCCCGGCACCGCCCGCAGGGTGGCCAGCGCCGCGTCCGCCTCGTCCGGCGCCACGAAGGCCACCAGCCGGCCCTCGTTGGCGATGTACATCGGGTCGATGCCCAACAGCTCCGCGGCCGCCGCCACCACCGGCGAGACGGGCACGTCGGCCTCGCGCACGACCATGCTCACGCCCGAGGCGCGGGCGAGCTCGTTGAGCACCGAGGCGACGCCACCCCGGGTGGCGTCGCGCAGGCAGTGCAACTGCACCCCCACAGCGTCCAGCAGGGCATCGACGGCCGGCCACAGGCAGCAGGTATCGGACTCGATCTCGGCGTCGAGGTCGAACTGGTCGCGCGCCAGCATGATCGCTGAGCCGTGCTCGCCGATCGGGCCCGAGACGAGGATCTGGTCGCCGGGGCGGATGCCGTCGGTGGCCAGGCGGGCGCGCGGATCGACGGCGCCGACCCCCGTCGTGCAGAGGTACATGCCGTCGGCCAGCCCGCGCTGCACGACCTTGGTGTCGCCGCCGACGATCTCCACCTCGGCAGCCTGCGCGGCCTCGGCGATCGCTTGTACCTCGGCGCGCAGCACGTCGGCGCCGAGGCCCTCCTCGAGGATCATCGAGACCGTCAGCGCGCGGGGCTTCGCGCCGGCCATCGCCAGGTCGTTGGCGGTGCCGTTGACCGCCAGCTCCCCGATCGAGCCGCCCGGAAAGCGCAGCGGGGAGACCACGAAGCTGTCGGAGGTCATCGCCAGCCGGGTGCCGTCGATCTCGATCGCGCCCGCGTCGGCCATCGCGCCCAGCGTCTCGCCGCCGAACGCCGGCACCAGCAGCCCCTCGATCAGCGTCTGCGTCGCCTTGCCGCCGGCGCCGTGGGCGAGCGTGATCTGCTTGTCGCGAAAGCGCGCCCGCTTGGCCCGGGCCGTCTCGATGATCTCCAGCACGCGCTGCTCGCGGCCGGTGATGCTCATACGGCCTCCGCCTCACGCGCGTAGCGCCCGAAGTTGTAGTAGGCGGCGCACGCCCCCTCGGGGGAGACCATGCAGGTGCCGATCGCGTGCTCGGGGGTGCAGGCGGTGCCGAACACCTTGCACTCCCACGGCTTGATCACGCCCTTGAGCACCTCGCCGCACTGACACGCCTTGGGGTCGGCGACCCGGACGCCGGGCGTCGGGAAGCGCTGCTCGGCGTCAAACTCGGCGTAGGCGTCAGAGAGACGTAGCGCGCTCTGGGAGATGAACCCCAGCCTGCGCCATTCGAAGTGCGGGCGCAGCGCGAACACCTCGGCCATCACCTCCAGCGCGCGCAGGTTGCCCTCCTCGGGGACCACCCGCCGGTACTGGTTCTCCACCTCGCAGCGGCCGGCGCCCAGCTGGCGCAGGATCATCAGGATCGACTGCAGGATGTCCAGCGGCTCGAAGCCCGAGATCACCACCGGGCGCCCGTAGTCGGCGGGGATGAAGTGAAACGGCCGGGCGCCCACCACCGTGCACACGTGGCCCGGGCCGATGAAGCCGTCGAGCCGCAGGTCCGGCGACTCCAGCAGCGCGCGCAGCGGCGGCACGATCGTCACGTGGTTGCAGACGCAGGAGAAGTTGCGGATCCCCTCGGCCTTGGCCCGCTTGAGCGTCAGCGCCGTCGAGGGCGCCGTGGTCTCGAAGCCGATCGCGAAGAACACGACCTCGCGATCGGGGTTCTCGCGCGCGATCCGCAGCGCGTCCAGCGGGGAGTAGACCATCCGCACGTCGGCCCCCTGCGCCTTGGCCTCGAGCAGCGTGTACTCGGACCCCGGGACGCGGAGCATGTCGCCGAAGCAGGTGAAGATCACCCCGTTCTGATGGGCGATCGCGATCCCGTCGTCGACGCGGCCCATGGGGATCACGCACACCGGGCAGCCGGGCCCGTGCACCAGCTCGACATTGGCCGGCAGCAGGTCGTCGATCCCGTACTTGTAGATCGAGTGGGTGTGCCCGCCGCACACCTCCATGACCTTGTAGTGACGGTCGGGGGAGACCTCGGAGAGGATCTGGGTGGCCACTGTCTGCCCGAGCTGTGCGTCGCGGTATTCGTCTACGTACTTCACGTCGCGGCGCTCATCTGCCGGATGGCCACACCGGCATGGACGAGCAGCTCGTCGCCCACGTCAACCGGGCCGACGAGCTCGACGGCCACCTCGTGGCGGTCCCCCCGCTCGTCGATGCAGTCTGCAGCTTCGGCGCCCAGCGCGAGCACCCGCATCGGGGTGCCCTCGTCCGAGCAGGTGATGCAGTGCCCGGTGGCGTCACACGCGTCGGTCACTCGATCACGCTCGTCTTCAGCTCCTCGAGCTCCTGCTCGTAGTCCGAGCCCATCCGCTGCAGCAGCGCCAGCGTGGCG
Source organism: Solirubrobacteraceae bacterium (assembly GCA_017882405.1). The sequence goes on from JADGPO010000150.1 coordinate 42,406, forward strand.
TGAGCCTCCTCCTCGTCGACCTTGGAGAGCGCGAACCCGACGTGGATCAGGACCCAGTCACCCGGTTGGGCGTGGTCGCCGTCGTTGGCCAGGAGGCTGACGTTGACGTTGCGGCGCACGCCGACGATGTCGACCTTGGCGATCTGGTTGACCTCGTCGACCAACTCGATCACCTGTCCGGGTATCGCCAGGCACATTCGGCCTGCTCCACTCCTCTCTGGCGGCCTTCCCATGACCGTCAACCAGTCACCGGGCTCCCCGCCAGACGTCGGTATACCAGCCTGCGGTGCGTCGGCCCAAGAGGCCCGTAACCCTGATGACGGTAATCGAAATTACAGTCACCTCCGGGCGCCGGTGGGTCCGCGCCTTCCCGCCGCCCGGGGCGTATGCTGCCTCTGCAAGCCCGTCCTAAGCAACCCCTCGACAGGGAGGCCGGAGGAGCGTCATGAAGGGCCAGGGAGAGGTCGATTGCTCGGCCGAGCAGGGCGCTGCGGTCCATCTTCGGTGGGCCCGGCAACGGCCGCCGGAGTCGCGTTCGAGTTCCAACCAATACCTGCTCGACCACGACGTCGATCTTGCCGAGGTGCTCGACGTGCGCATGCGCCTGGTGGCCCGGTCCGCGGCGACGGCCGTGATCTTCGACGCCGATGTGGGGGACCTCCGGCTCAGCGAGCGTCTGGCCTCCGCCACTCCCGGACCCGGGGTGCTGGTCCTCGACGGCGTGCTCTCGGTCAACGTGCAGGTCGGCGATCGCGTCGCCGCTGAGCTGCTCGGACCGGGAGACCTCGTCGAGCCCGGTCATCACGAGGCCGAGGACCTGCTGGCGTGCGCGACCGAATGGCGCGGTCTGGTGCCCACGCGCTTCGCTCTGCTGGACGGCGACTTCGCGCAGCGGGTGCGCCCCTGGCCGCAGCTGATGCAGGCGCTGCTGCGTCGCGTGGAGCGCCGCACCCACAATCTCAACGTGCAACGGGCGATCGCCTCGCAGCCGCGCCTGGAGGTTCGCCTGGCCCTGTTGCTCTGGCACCTGGCGGCCCGGTGGGGCCGGGTCGAGCCCGGGGGGATCCGCCTGCCCCTGCCGCTCACCCACCAGCTGCTGGGACGGCTGATCGGCGCCGAGCGCCCGTCGGTCTCCCACGCGCTGGCGCGGCTCTCGCGGGCGGGGCTGGTCACGGGCCACGGGGACGAGTGGCACCTGCACGGACGTGTGGAGGATCAGCTGGGCGCGATGCTGCATACCCCGAGCGAACCGGTATCGCCGCTGTTCGCCGCCCGTGGGCCGACCTAGAGAGGACACGGACCGGGCGTTCGGATGCGCAGCGTCAAGTTCGCCTCTGGGTACGCACCGGCCGAGAGCCGGCTGGTCCATGTGCTGTGGCTGACCTCCGGTCTGGGCTGCGACGGCGATTCGGTGGCCATGACGAGCGCCACCAGCCCCAGCCTGGAGGACCTGTGGCGAGGCGTGATGCCGGGCACGCCGCGGCTGGCCATCTACAACCCGCTGCTCGCCTACGAGACGGGCGAGGAGTTCATGACCGCCTTCCGGGAGGCGGCTGCCGGACGGCTTGACCCGTTCGTGCTGGTGCTGGAGGGCTCGGTGGCCAACGAGGCGCTCAGCGGGGACGGGTACTGGTCGGCGTTCGGCATGGACCCGGCGAGCGGCGAGCCGGTGACCACCGACGAATGGCTGCAGCGCCTGACCCCGCGGGCCGCCGCCGTGCTGGCGCTCGGCACCTGCGCGGCCTACGGAGGCGTCCCCGCGATGCGCGGCAACCCCACGGGGGCGATGGGACTGCGCGACCGGCTCGGGGGAGGCTGGCGCTCGCGCCTGGGACTGGAGATCGTCAACCTGCCGGGCTGCCCGGTGGTGCCCGACAACATCACCGAGACGCTGCTCGTGCTGGCGCAGTTCGCGGCCGGCGCGGCGCCCGCGCCGGAGCTCGACGAGCAGGGGCGGCCGGCGTGGCTGTTCGCGCGCACCGTGCAGCAGGGCTGCCGCCGGGCCGGCTTCGCCGAGCAGGGCGAGTTCGCCTCCTCGTTCGGCGCCGAGCGCGGGTGTCTGGTCAAGCTCGGCTGCAAGGGTCCGGTCAGCCTGTGCAACGTGCCGCTGCGCGGCTGGACCGCCGGCATCGGCGGCTGTCCCAACGTCGGCGGGATCTGCATCGGTTGCACGATGCCCGGATTCCCGGACCGGTTCATGCCGTTCGTCGAGCCCAGCGCCGGCGGGCGCGCTCGCGCGCGAGCGCGGCAGTTCACCTACGCGCCGCTGATGGCGCGCCTGCGCCGGCGCGCGGTCTCGCGGGTTTTCGACCGCGAGCCGGAGTGGCGGCGTCCGGGGGAGCAGCTGGCCAGCGGCTATGAGCCCCGCTGGTAGCTCGGGTGGAGCCGATGCCGACTCGGGTCGTGTTCCGCTGTGAGTTCTGCGAAGGGTTGCCCGACCCGCTGACCCAGCTCGCGTTGGAGCGGGGGTTGCGCGAGCTGGCCTTCGGCCAGTACCTGGAGGTACCGCCGGGGCGCTGGCTGATGTGGCTCGGCGGCGGCCCGCTGGGACCGCGGCGCTATGCCTGCGACGCCCACCGCGGCGACCTCGTCGCCGACCTGCGCGAGCACTACGGCGCGATCGCGCCCCACCCCTGGAAGCGACCGCCGTACCCGACGACGCTGCGCTCGGCCGACACCGAGCGCGCGATCGGCAACGGCGGTCTGTCCCCGCTCCCGAAGTGGGGCTTTTAGGTGGCTGCCCCCGACCACCGATGACCAGCGAGCCCGACGCCGCCGCGCTCGATCAGCCGGTCTACGCCGACGGCGAGTACAAGCCGTTCGGCGATTTCACGCTCGCCGAGGTGCAGGCGCGGGCGGCCGAGCTCTCCAGCGCCGCCGGCTGGGGGCCTACCGCGCGGGTGGCAGGCGTCGCCCGCGGCTGGTCGGAGTTGGCGCGGACGATGAGCGGCGCGGGCGCTGCCCGGGTGCGCGACCTGGGCGACGAGCAGGCGGTGTCGTTTGCGCGGCGGCTGTGGGTGGTCCCGCCCGGCGGCAGCCTGCTGTAGCCGTTCCCCGGGGCACGAGCGTCCGACCTGACCACGTCCCCGCGTCCTGGCCCGGGCCCGCGCCACGGGCCGTTGGGCGCGCAATCTGCGGGTTGCGTGCTGGATAAGGGCAGCTATGTGGCCACAATCGCGCACCCGCTCGGGAGGACAGGGGGCGGGCCCCGGAAAGCGCGTGGTGCCCGGAGGCCTGGATGTGGGCCCACATCCCCACGTCTGGGAATCTCGGCTACGAGGTGGTGTGTGCTGCTACCAGGCCTGGGCGCCGCCGCAATGGGGGCAATCGACCGAGGTTGACACCAGCGCCTGGAACACGAAGCCGCACTGGCACGCGTACATGGCGGCGTCGGTGGGCGCTCCGGCCTCGCGACGACGTCGCGCGGCGGAACTCCGGGTCACGGTCGTTTCCGGGGCCTTCTGGGCTGCCACCCGCCCCGGTCGCTCCTCGCGGTGGCGCCGCAGCAAGGCGGCGCCGGGTTTGCTCTTGGTAAGCACAGTCATAACGAAGAACGACAGCGACGCTCAATGGTTTCGCCTGCAAGCCAATATTCCCTTGTCGCTAACACGAAGCTAATAAGCAAATTGGTTCGTTCCCACGGGGCTCCGCCCGGCGTGGCATGGGGATGCGGCGCGGCCCCCCGCCCCGGCGTGGCACCCGGGGGACGGTATGGGACAATGGATCGCGGTCATGGATCCGAGCCGCAAGCGCGTCATCCGCCTCACCGTCGCTCTGACGGCCGCCCTTCTGCTGGCGTCGGCGCTGGTGTACACGAGCTTCTCCGCCGGACGCGAGGAGCTCACGGCGTCGCAGCTGCTCAAGCGCGACCAGCCCGGACACTCCTACATCCTCGCCGGCACGGTGCTCGACCAAGGGTTCCACCGCGATGGTGATGTGCTGCGCTTCCGCGTCCGCGATCCCAAGCTCAAGGTCTCGGTTCCGGTCAGCTACACGGGCGAGGTCCCCGACCCCTTCGCCCAGGGCCGAGCCGTGCTGGTGACGGTTCATCGGAGCCCCACCGACTCGACGGCGTTCGTGGGCCAACCGAACTCGCTGACGACGAAGTGCCCGTCCAAGTACAAGGCGGCCACCGCCTCCTATTGATGGAACCGGGTAACTGATGGCCGCCGTCGGACGGCTGCTGCTGATCTTCGGACTGCTGAGCGCGGCGTACGGGTTCGTCGCTTCGCTGTATGGCGCGCGCGGTGGCGGCAGCGCCTGGGTGGACTCAGGGCGCCGGGCGATGTACTCGATCGCCGGCATGTCGGCGATCGCCTTCGTGATTCTCGACGTCGCCTTCCTGCGCTCGGACTTCTCCTACAACATCATCGCCAGCGGCTCGAGCACGACCACGCCGTTCTTCTACCGGGCGGCCGCGATCTGGTCGACCCAGCAGGGCTCGCTGCTGTTGTGGCTCCTGCTCCTGTCGGGCTGGTCGAGCCTGGCGCTGTACCTCACCCGCCACAAGGTGCGCGAGATCGTCCCCTACGCCCAGGCGGTGCTGTTCGCTCTGGCCGGGTTCTTCGTCGGGCTCAACGTGCTGTTCGCCAACCCGTTCGCCACCAGCTCGACGCCCCCCACCGAGGGCGCCGGGCTGGACCCGCTGCTGCGCCACACGACGATGATGATCCACCCCCCGATGCTGTACTCGGGCTACACGCTGCTCATGGTGCCGTTCGCGTTCGCCGTCGGGGCGCTGATCACAGGTCGCCTGAGCGCCGAGTGGATCCAGGTGACGCGCCGCTTTGCGCTCGCGGCGTGGCTGTGTCTAGGGATCGGCGTCATGCTCGGCGCCCGCTGGTCCTATACGGAGCTGGGCTGGGGCGGCTACTGGGCGTGGGACCCGGTGGAGAACGCCGCGCTCGTGCCGTGGCTGGTCGCCACCGCGTACATCCACTCCATCATGATCCAGGAGAAGCGAGGGATGCTGAAGGTGTGGAACGCGTCGCTGGTGCTGGCCACCGGCACGCTGGCGATCGTTGGCGATTTCCTGGTGCGCTCGGGGATCCTCAGCTCGATCCACGCCTTCGTTTCCGATCCCACGCTGAACGTCTCGTTCGTCGCCCTGATCTCCGTGATGGTGATCGGCTCGATCGTCCTGGTCGTGTGGCGACGTGACCGGCTGCGCAGCGATGCCCAGCTGGAATCGCTGATCTCACGCGAGGGCGTGTTCCTGATCCAGAACTTCGTGCTCGTGGCGGTCGCCGCCGTCGTCTTGTGGCTCACCTTTTTCCCGCTCATCTCCGAGGCGATCACGGGTACGCCGACGTCGGTCGGGCCGCCGGCGTTCAACGAGCTCGTGGACCCGCTGGCGCTCGTCGTCGTCGTGCTGTCAGGCATCGGGCCGATCATCGCCTGGCGCCAGGTGACGCTGGCCAAGCTGCGGCGCAGCTTCGCCTTCCCGGTGGCCGCGGCGCTCGTGGCGCTGATCGTGCTGCTGATCGTGCCCGGGGTGATCGATCATGGGTTCGCGCTGGCGATGTTCTGCTTGGGCACGTTCGTGGTGGCCTCGGTGGCGCAGGAGTTCTTCCGCGGCGTGCGCGCGCGCCAGGCGATGACCTCCGAGCCCGCGCCGGTGGCGCTCGGGCGCCTGGTGCGCCGCAACCGCCGGCGCTACGGCGGCTACATCGTGCACGCGGGGGTGGCGCTGGCGCTGATCGGGGTGGCCGCCTCGACTTCGTTCCAGCACTCGCGCACCGCCAACCTCATGCCGGGCCAGTCGGTGCACCTGGACGGCTACGACTTCCGTTATGTGCGACCCACGGCCAACGCCAGCCCGCAGAAGATCTCATTCGGGGCGATCCTCGACGTCAGCCGGGGCGGCGAGCACGTCACGACCCTGCACACCGAGTACGGCCTGTACCCGTCGCTTGACCCGATGCACCAGATCGGCCGCTTCTTCGAGAGCGCCGACGGCGCTTCCAACGAGAGCCGGGTCGGCCTCGACGCCGGGCTGACGCATGACATCTGGACCGTGATCTCGCCCGACATCACGCCGCTCAACCGCCTGATCAACCGCGGCGACGTGCTGATCGGCCGCGCGCTGCTGCAGGCCCAGAGGCTGCCCGCGGCTCAGCGCGACCGAGCCCTCACCAACCTCTTCCAGCTGCGCGACCTGGCGATTCGCGGGATCACCAGCCGGTACGTCCAGCACCCGTGGGCGGCGTCGTTCAAGCTGATCGTCTCCCCGCTGGTGACCTGGCTATGGCTGGGCGCGATCCTGGCCGCGCTGGGCGGGCTGATCGCCCTGTGGCCGATGCCGCTCTCACGCCGCAGCCGGCGCCGGCTGGCGGCGTCCGGCCGTGAATCGCGCCCGGACGGCGCCTCGACCGTCCCGCCCACCGACGCCGAGCGCCAGCCCGAGCTGGTCTGAGGCGCGAACATGGCCTACCTGATCGTCCTCGTGGTGCTGGCGGTCGTCGTCTACGCCGTATCCGAGCCGCTTCGCCGGGCCCGGTCTGAGCCGTCGGCGCAGCGTGGCCGCATGGGAGCCGATCAGGTCGCCGAGCTGGAGGCCGCCCGGGACGCCAAGTACCGGGAGATCCGTGACGCCGACCTGGACGTTCGCACCGGCAAGCTCTCAGACGACGACTACGCCGCCCTCGACGGCACGCTGCGAGGCGAGGCGATCGAGATCCTGCACGACCTGGATCGCGCGCGCGAACAGCTACCATCAGGGCCGTGACGGCGATCCTCGATCTCGTTCAGATCGCCCTCTGCATCGGGCTGATCTTCTTGATCCTGATGCACTCGGGCAAGGACGCGGGCCTCTCGGGCGCGTTCGGCGTCGGCACCGGTGCCGGTCCGCTGGGCGGCGGCTCGCTGGTGGAGCGCAACCTGAACCGCTGGACGATCGCGTTTGCGGTGCTGTTCGTGATCAACACGATCGTGTTGATCAAGATCGGCTGAACCCGCTCGGGCCCGGGCGGGGCGGCCTCGGTGGCCGATAAGGGACGAATAGAAAGACCTACTAGCCTCAGCGGGATGCGCCCGGCTCCTGGATTCGAGCGCGCCAGCCGACCGCGGCGGGCGTCCCTCGTCCGGCATGGACTGCTGATCGGGGCGGCGCTCGTGGTCGGCGCGTGCGGCGGTGACGGCGCGACCAACGCGGCCGCCACCAGCCGGTCGGTGGGCACGGCCTCCGCGTCCGCGACGGCCGGCCGCACCGCCGGTACGAGCACCGCCGTCATAAGCCGGGCCGCCGCCTCGGCCGACTGGCCGGACTTCGGATACACGGCCGATCGCAGCGGCGTAGGGCCCACGGACACCGGGATCACCGCTGCCAACGTGTCCAGGCTCAAGCTGCGCCAGGTGACGATCGACGGGATCGCCGACTCCTCGGCGATCGAGTTGCACGCCGTCAAGGTGAACGGCACGTCGCACGACCTGGTGGCGGTCACCACCAGCTACGGCAACACGGTGGCCTTCGATGCGCGCACGGGGCGGAGGCTGTGGGAGTATCGCCCCCGAGGCGTCAACGCCTCGCCCGGCAACCCGCAGGTCACCACGGCCAGCCCCGTGGCGGACCCCGATCGCCAGTTCCTCTATAGCGCCACCCCCGACGGCGTGATCCACAAGCTGGCCGTGGCCAACGGCCACCAGGTCTGGTCACGGTCGATCACGTTCGATCCCAAGCACGAGAAGATCGCCTCCGCGCTTAACGTCACAACCAGCTCGCTGGTGGCGGCCACCGGCGGCTACATCGGCGACATCCCGCCCTACGACGGCCACGTGGTGACGATCAGCCGGCGGACAGGACGGATCGTCCACGTGTGGAACAGCGAATGCTCCAACCGCCACAAGCTGATCGCCGCCAGCTCCTGCCCGGTCACCAACACCAACGGCGACAACGCGATCTGGGGCCGCGCCGGCGCGGTGATCGAAGGGGTGGGTGGGGCCGGATCCCGCCGGATCCTGGTGGCCACCGGCAACGGCCCGTTCGACGGCCGCACCAGCTGGGGCAACAGCGCGCTCGAGCTGACGCCCGACGCCAGCCGCCTGCTGCACAACTGGACGCCCCCCAACCAGGACCAGCTCAGTCGCTCGGACACCGACGTCGGCTCCACCTCACCGGCGATCCTGCCCGTCTACCACGGCTTCCGGCTGGCCGTGCAGGGCGGCAAGGACGCCCGGCTGCACCTGCTCAACCTGGCGCGGCTGGACGGCACCACGGACCCCGCCGGTCCGCGGCTCGGCGGCGAGCTGGGCGAGGTCGGCTCACCGGGCGGCGGTCAGGTATTTACGGCGCCGGCCGTCTGGAGCCATGGCGGGCACGTGTACATGTTCGTGGGGACCGACTCGGGCAGCGGCGCCTACGAGCTGGCCGGCGGCCGCCATCCCCGCCTGACGTCCGTGTGGCAGAACGGCACCGCCTCCACCAGCCCGGTGCTCGCCGGCGGGCTGCTCTACGTGTACGACGAGACCGGCGGGCAGCTGGACGTCCGTCGCCCGGCGAGCGGCTCGCTGGTGCGCGCCCTGCCGGTCGCCCACGGTCACTGGAACAGCCCGATCGTCGTCGGCGGCCGGGTGATCGTGCCCACCGGCAGCTACCACGACTCAAGCACCTCGAGCACCGTCGACATCTACCACCTGCCCGGCCGCTGACCGGGGCGGTCGAGGCGGGGCGGCAGATGCCTGCCTTTGCAAGATCCGCTGCACAAAACCCCCGCTAACGAGCCGCTTGCTAGGTTCGCCGCCTGGCTGTGGAGGCCCCGCCGCAGCCGCGTGCATCCATGCTCAAAGCCCGCCGCATCGCTTGTCTGTGCCTGCTCTCCGCCGCGGCGGTGGCGGTCACCGGCGGCTCGAGCTCGGCCAGTCTGGTCGACCGCTACCAGTCCGGGCAGCAACGGGCGTCGCAGCTGCGCTCCAAGATCAGGGCCGAGAACCAGCGGATCGAGGGCTATCAGGGTTCGATCGCCTCGCTGCAGTCGCGACTCGCGGTCGTGCAGGGCAGCGTCACCACCCAGGAGCAGCTGCTCGGCACGGTCACCGACCAGCTGACGGCCGCCCGCGCGCGGCTGGTCAGGCTGCGCGCCGACCTCGTCCGCGATCGCGAGACACTGGCCCTGCAGCTGCGCGCGCGCTACGAGTCGCCGCCGCCGACGATCGTCAACGTGGTGGTGAACTCCGGCGGCTTCAACGAGCTGGTCAACGGGATCCGCGACCTGACCGCCGTCGAGCGCCAGAACGTCGCCACCACCAAGGCGGTGGCGGCCGCGCGCGTGGCCGTGCAGACCCAGACCGTGCGCCTGGCCAAGGTTCAGGCCCGCCGGCGCCGGGCCACCGCGGCGGTGCTGGCCGAACGCGACGACATCGCCCACCTGAGGGCCTCGATCGTCGCTCGCGAGTTGAGCGCTCAGCGCGTCGAGAACGCCGACAGCGCCAGCCTCAGCGCGGTGCACCGAAAGCTCGTCCACCAGGCGGCGGTGCTCGATGCGCAGGCCGCTCGCGCGCGGACCCTGTCGTCGGGTGGGGCCGTGGCGCCCCCCGCGGGCTGCACCAACGGACCGTTCGTGCCCCACGGGGGCGAATTCGGCTTCTTCCAGGCGCCGGGCACCAACTACTCGGTCAACCAGGAGCCGATCATCGCCGCCCGGCTGGACCAGCTCGGCAAGGCTCTGCAGCTGCATTTGTCAGGCATCTCCGGCTACCGCTCACCGGAGCACTCGGTCGCGGTCGGCGGCTTCCCCAACGATCCCCACACCGAGGGCGAGGCATCGGACACGCCCGGGGTGGAGGGCGTGCCGGAGTCCACGCTGAACCAGTTCTGCCTCACCCGCCCGTTCCCCGGCGCGGCCGAGGCCGACCACATCCAGCTCTCCTAGCCGCCGCCCACGGACCCGTTTCCTGTTCGCATAGCGGCGACCTGGGCGCTATGCGACCAGGATCAAAACGACTAATGTCTCCGTGACCGTGGTCCGCGAGCGAACTCAGGTGGCGATCGTCGGTGCCGGTCCGGCCGGTCTGCTGCTCGGTCAGCTGCTGCATCGCCAGGGAATCGAGGCGGTGATCGTGGAACTGCGCAGTCGCTCCTACGTCGAGGCGCGGATCCGCGCCGGCGTGCTGGAGCAGGGGACGACGGAGGTGCTGCGCGAAGCCGCGGTGGGGGAGCGGATGGACCGCGAGGGCCTGCCCCACGGCGGCATCTACATCAACTACGAGGGCACGCGCCACCACATCCCGATGACCGACCTGACCGGCGGGCGGGGCGTGATGATCTACGGGCAGACCGAGGTGGTCAAGGACCTGATCGCCGCCCGGTGCAAGACCGACGCGCCGTTGTGCTTCGAGTGCGAGGACGTGACGGTGGAGGGAATCGACGGCGACGAGCCGGTCGTCCGCTACACCCACGAGGGGCACGCGCACGAGCTGCGCTGTGAGCTGATCGCGGCCTGCGACGGCTTTCACGGGGTGTGCCGCACGGCGATCCCCGACGACGTGCTCCAGACCTGGGGACGGGAGTACCCGTTCGCCTGGCTGGGGATCCTCGCCGACGTGGCGCCGTCCACCGACGAGCTGATCTACGCCCAGCATGAGCGCGGCTTCGCGCTGCACAGCATGCGCTCGCCGAGCGTCAGCCGGCTGTACATCCAGGTCGACCCCGCCGAGAACATCGGCGACTGGTCCGATGACCGCATCTGGTCAGAGCTGCACCAGCGGCTGGCCACCGAGGGATGGGAATTGACCGAGGGGCCGGTGACCGAGAAATCGATCACGCCGATGCGTAGCTTCGTGGCGGCGCCGATGCGTCACGGACGGCTGCTGCTGGCCGGGGACGCCGCGCACATCGTGCCGCCCACGGGCGCCAAGGGCCTGAACCTGGCCGTCGCCGACGTCACGGTGCTCGCCGAGGCGCTGGTCGAGCACTTCCGTCACGCGTCCGACACCGGTCTGGACGAGTACTCGGAGCGCTGCCTGACGCGCGTGTGGCGCGCCCAGCACTTCTCGTGGTGGATGACCACGATGCTGCACCAGGATCCCGGCGCCGATGAGTACGCGCGCCAACTGCAGCGCTCCCAGCTTCGCTACACCTGCTCCTCGGAGGCGGCGATGACCTCGCTGGCCGAGAACTACGTCGGCCTGCGGCTGCAGGAGACGGCGCTCGTCCATGGCTGAGCTCACGACGCTGCCCGATGCGGTGGCGTCGCTGGTTCACGACGGCGATGCCCTGGCGCTCGAGGGCTTCACCCATCTGATCCCCTTCGCCGCCGGCCACGAGGTCCTGCGCCAGGGGCGCCGCGAGCTGGAGCTGATCCGCATGACCCCGGACATCCTGTATGACCAGATGATCGGGATCGGGGCGGTGCGCAAGCTTGTCTTCTCGTATGGCGGCAACCCCGGGGTGGGCGGCCTGCACCGCTTCCGCGACGCCGTCGAGCACGAGTGGCCGCGGCCGATCGAGCTGGAGGAGCACAGCCACGCCGGCATGGCCAACCGCTACGCCGCCGGTGCCGCGAGGATGCCGTGCGCGATCATGCGCGGCTACGTCGGCACCGACCTGGCCGAGATCGCCAACGTCAAGCCGATCACCTGCCCGTTCACCGGCGAGCAGCTGATGGCGGTGCCGGCGCTGCGACCTGACGTGGCGATCGTGCACGCTCAGGAGGCAGACCGCGAGGGCAACGTGCAGCTGTGGGGGATCCCCGGCGTGCAGAAGGAGGCCGTGCTGTCGGCCGACCGCTCGCTCGTCACGGTGGAGCGGATCGTCGACGAGCTCCAGGCGCGACCCGGCGGACTCGTGATCCCCGGCTGGGTGATCGACGCCGTCGCCGAGGCGCCGGGCGGCTCGCTGCCCTCCTACAGCCTGGGGATCACCACGCGCGACAACGACTTCTACCGCCTCTGGGACAAGCTCAGCCGCGATCGCGAGCAGTTCACCGAGTGGATGCGCGAGCACGTGCTGGAGGGGGTGACCGCGGCGTGAGCGCGGGCGTGCAGTTCAGCTCCGGCGAGGTCCAGACCGTGGTGGCCGCGCGGCGGCTGACCGACGCCCAGTCGGTGTTCATCGGCGTGGGCCGGCCCAGCACGGCCGCGATCCTCGCGCGCATGGTCCACAACCCCGATCTCGTGCTCGTCTACGAGTCGGGCACGATCGGCGCCAAGCCCTATCGCGTCCCGCTGTCGATCGGCGACGGCGAGCTGGCCGAGACGGCCGACGTCGTGGTGTCGGTGCCCGAGATGTTCAACTACTGGATCGGCACGGGCCGGGTGGAGGTGGCGTTCCTGGGCGCTGCGCAGGTCGACCACTTCGGCAACCTCAACTCGACCGTGATCGGCGACTACGAACACCCCAGGACGCGTCTGCCGGGGGCCGGCGGAGCACCGGAGATCGCCGGCTTCTGCCGAGAGGTGGTGGTGATCGCGCCCCACTCCAAGCGAACGTTCGTGCCCCAGCTGGACTTCCGCACCACCGTCGGCTACGGCGATGGCCCGCACGACCGCGAGCGCCTGGGGCTGCGCGGGAAGGGCCCCACCGCCGTGGTGACCGACCTGGCCGTCCTGGAGCCCGATCGCGAGACGAGCGAGCTCACGCTGACCCAGATCCACCCCGGCGTGACCGTGGAGCAGGTGCTGGGGCAGACCGGCTGGGACCTGCCCGTGGCCGGTTCCCCGGCCGACACGCCGCCGCCGACCGACGAAGAGCTGGATGCCCTGCGCGAGCTGACGAGCCGATGAGAATGAGGAGATCCCCGAGATGAGCACCGAAACCAGGCACGGCTACTACGCCCCGGTGGTGGACACGCCGGGCAGCTACCTGCGCGAGGACGCTTCCGCGCACCCGCCGTTGGACTACCCGCCGTACAAGTCGACCGCGCTGCGCCATCCCAAGCAGCCGCTGATCTACCTCCCGCAAACGATCTCGGAGATCACCGGCCCCGCGCTGGGCGAGCCGCTGGCCATCTCCCCGGAGGACGCCAACCTGACGGCCCAGCACGAGGGCGAGCCGATCGGTGAGCGGATCATCGTGTCGGGCCGCGTGTTCGACACCGAGGGCAAGCCGCTGCGCAACACGCTGGTCGAGGTCTGGCAGGCCAACGCCTGCGGGCGCTACAAGCACGTGGTCGACAACTGGCCGGCGCCGTTGGACCCCAACTTCTCCGGGGCCGGCCGCTGCCTGACCGATGACGAGGGCCGCTACCGCTTCCTCACGATCAAACCCGGACCGTACCCGTGGGGCAACCACTACAACGCCTGGCGTCCGGCGCACATCCACTTCTCGCTGATGGGCCGGGCGTTCGCGCAGCGCCTCGTGACGCAGATGTACTTCCCGGGCGATCCGTTCTTCCCCTATGACCCGATCTTCAACTCGGTGCGCGACGAGAAGGCGCGCGAGCGGATGATCTCGCGCTTCTCGATCCATGGCACCCAGCCCGACTGGGCGCAGGCCTACGAGTGGGACATCTACCTGCGCGGGCCGGGGGCGACGCTGTTTGAGGAGGACCGTTGATCTTCGCCACCACCCCGTCCCAGACGGTCGGCCCGTACTTCGCGATCGGGCTGCCGTGGCCTGAGGGCCCGCACGCCGTCTCGCCCAACGCTCCGGGGACGATCACGATCTCCGGCAGCATGTACGACGGCGCGGGCGTCGAGGTGCCCGACTTCCTGCTCGAGACGTGGCAGGCCGATCCGGAGGGCCGCTACGCCGATCTGCACGGCTACGGCGGCGCCTCGGAGATGCCAGGGTTTCGCGGCTTTGCCCGCTACGGCGTAGAGACCGGCGACGGCAGCTTCGAGATCGTCACCGTCAAGCCCGGCCGGGTGGCCGATCCGCACGGCCGGCTGCAGGCGCCGCACCTGGCGGTGACCGTGATGGCGCGCGGGATGCTCAACCGCTGCGTGACCAGGATCTACTTCGGGGACGAGGAACAGGCCAACGCCGAGGACCCGGTCCTGGAGCGGGTGCCCGCCGAGCGGCGCCACACGCTGATCGCCAGGGTGGGTGGGACCGATTCCGAGGAGGACGGCTACCGCTTCGACGTCCGCCTGCAGGGCGAGGGCGAGACGGTCTTCTTCGCCATCTAAGTGTTACTGGATGGCATCTACGCGCGGGGAGGCGCGGCCGCGCAGGTGAGCGATTCCGCCTGGTTGCAGGCGATGCTCGACGTGGAGGCGGCGCTGGCGCGCGCGCTGGCCGCGGCCGGGGAGATCCCCCAGGCGGCGGCCGCCCAGATCGCCGACGCATGTCGGGCCGACAACTTCGATGCCGACGCGCTGGGCGCTGAGGCCGCCCGGCATGCGACCCCGGTGGTGGGCCTGGTGGCCGCGCTGCGCGAGGCCGTGCCCGAGTCCGCCCGGGAGCACGTGCACGCGGGCGCCACCAGCCAGGACATCATCGACAGCGCGTTGATGCTGGTGGCTCAGCGGACGCTCGAGCCGCTGCTGGCCGACGCCCGCGGTGCCGCCGACGCCGCCGCGACGCTGGCGCGGGATCACCGGCACACGCCGATGATCGCCCGCACGCTGCTCCAGCAGGCGCTGCCGACGACCTTCGGGCTGCGGGCCGCCGGCTGGATGGTGGGCATCGACGAGGCGTGCGAGCGGCTGCAGGCGGTGCGGGAGACCGAGCTGGCGGTGCAGATGGGAGGGCCCGTGGGGGCGCGTGCGCCCCGCGTGGCGGCGCGCGTGGCCGCCGAGCTGGGATTGGCCGAGCCGGTGATGCCCTGGGGGGCGATCCGGGTGCGGCCCGCCAACCTGGCCACCGCGCTGGGTACGCTGGCGGGCGTGCTCTCCAAGGTGGCTCGCGACGTGACCCTGCTGGCCCAGCAGGAGGTGGCCGAGGTCGCCGAAGGCGAGGCAGGCGGCTCGAGCGCGATGGCCCACAAGCGCAATCCGGTGGCCGCCGTCTCCGCGCTGGCCTGCGCCAAGCGCGTGCCCGGCCTGGTGGCCACGATCCTGGCGGCGATGGAGCAGGAGCACGAGCGCGCTGCGGGCGCCTGGCAGGCGGAGTGGGCGACACACTCCGAGCTGCTCACGCTGACCGGCTCCGCGGCCGCCTGGACGCGGGCGATGCTGGCCAGGCTGCGCGTCGACGCCGAGCGGATGGCCGCCAACCTGCGTCCTGCCGCCGCCGCCGCCGCCGACCAGGCGGCGCCGGAGGGCATCCAGGAGCTGATCGACCGCGCGCTGGCCGCGCACGCCGGCGCATGACTCCCGTGGAGCTTCATCACGAGCAGGCCGGTCCGTCCGATGCGCCGGTGCTGCTGATGGGCGGCTCGCTGGGGACCCATCTCGGGATGTGGGATCCGCAGATGGCGGCGCTGAGCGCCTGCTGCCGGGTGATCCGCTTCGACCATCGCGGCCACGGCCAGTCGCCCGCGCCGCCCGGCCCGTACTCGATCGCCGATCTCGGCGCCGACGCGCTGGCGCTGATGGACCGGCTGGGGATCGACCGCGCCGACTACTGCGGACTGTCGATTGGAGGGATGGTCGGCCAGTGGCTGGCGATCAACGCCCCCGAGCGGATCAAGCGTCTGGTGCTCATCTGCACCTCGCCGGACACGCTGAACCCCGACGCCTTCCGCGACCGAGCGAAGACGGTGCGCGAGGCCGGCGCCACGGAGGTGGTCGCCGACGCGGTGGTGGCGAAGTGGTTCACGGAGGCCTACGCCGATGCGCACCCCGAGGTGGTCGCCCGCCACCGGCAGATGATCGTCGAGACGCCGGTGGAGGGGTACGCCGGCTGCTGCGAGGCGGTCGCCGGCCACGACGTGCGCGACGGCCTGCCAGGGGTCGCCGCGCCGACGCTGGTCATGGCCGGCGCCCAGGACCAGGCGATCCCGCCCACCCAGGGCGAGGCGATCGCCGCCGCGGTTGCGGGAGCCCGCTTCGAGCTGCTGAATCCCGGCGCCCATGTGGCCAGCGCCGAACGCGCCGAGACCGTCAACGAACTGATCGCCGAGCATCTCGATGGCTGAGGATCCGATCCACGACGCCGGGATGGAGGTCCGGCGCGCGGTCCTCGGCGACGCTCACGTCGACCGGGCGATCGAGCGCACGACCGAGTTCACGGCGCCATTTCAGGACTTCATCACCCGCTACGCCTGGGGAAGCGTGTGGACGCGCCCCGGCCTGGACCGGCGCACCCGCTCGGCGATCACGCTGGCCGTGCTGACGGCGCTGGGCCGCGAGAACGAGATCGCGATGCACGTGCGCGGCGCACTGCGCAACGGGATGACGCCGGACGAGATCGGCGAGGTGCTGCTGCACACCGCGATCTACGCAGGCGTGCCGGCGGCCAACGCCGCCTACGCGATCGCCCAGCGGACGATCGAAGCGCAAACGGCGGCGGGCGGGTCCGAGGACCCGCCCGCCTGACCGACTTTCGACTCTCAGCGCGTCTCAGCGCCTGAGTCGTCAGCCCTTGATGAAGCCCGTCCCTGCGACGGCCTTCAGCACCGCGCTCGCCGCCAGCGGCGTGTCCAGCGGCTTCGGCGCGATGGCCTTGCCGAGGTAGATGCCGATGGCGCCCGAGTGGCGGGCCTCGACGGTGGCGATCTGAGCAGCGGTCACCAGGTACGAGGTGCTCTTGATGTTGAGCAGCTGACCGTGGTAGGTGCTCTGCACGGTTCTGCGGAGCCAGGCGCCCACCGGTTGCCTCGCCTGTCAGATAACTGACAATCAGCCGGTGGCGGCGATGACCGTGCTGCGCACCCCGGCGCGGGCGTTGACCGCCCACAGGGGCTTGGCCAGCAGCAGCTGCACGTCGCAGATCCGGCGCTCGGCGAAGCCGCCCTCGCAGTAGGCGAGATACAGCGTCCAGATGCGCTGGAAATGATCGTCGTAGCCAAGCTGCGCCAGCTCCTCGGCGTGCGCGGCGAAGTTGCGGCGCCAGCGGCGCAGCGTCTCGACGTAGCTGGAGGTGATGTCCTCCAGGCCCACGGCCTGCAGGTCGGTGCGCCGGGCCACGTTGCGCGAGATGACCTCCAGCGAGGGCAGCGTGCCGCCCGGGAAGATGTACTCGCGGATGAACGACTTGGACGCCTTCTCCACCTCGTAGGCGCGGTCGTCGATGGTGATCGCCTGCAGCAGCATCGCTCCATGGGGCGTCAGCAGCTGCGAGCAGCGCTGGAAGAACGTGCCGATGTGCTGCCAGCCGACGGCCTCGATCATCTCGATCGACACGAGCTTGTCGTAGCCCCCTCGTAGGTCGCGATAATCGCGCATCAGCACGGTCACGCGGTCCGCAAGCCCCGCGTGGCGCACGCGCTTCAAGGCGTAGTCGTGCTGCTCGCGTGAGATCGTGGTCGTGGTCACGCGGCAGCCGCGGGTCGCGGCGGCGTGGATCGCGAAGCCGCCCCAGCCGGTCCCGACCTCCAGCACGTGATCCTCGGGGCCGATCTCCAGCCGCTCGCATACCCGCTCGAGCTTGGCCACCGACGCCTCCTGAAGGGTCATCCCCTCGTGCTCGAACAGCGCGCAGGAGTACATCATCGTGGGGTCGAGCATCCGGGAGAACAGCTCGTTGCCCAGGTCGTAGTGAAACGCGATGTCCTCCCGGCGCTGGCGCCGGGTTCCGCGGCGAAGCAGCGCTCGCAGCTGCTGGTGGGGCGTCCAGAAGGGCGCCGTGAACACGCGGACGCGGTCGATCAGGACCGCATTGCGCGCGGCCAGGCGGATCACCGCGACCAGGTCCGGCGAGTCCCACATCCGCTGGGCATAGGACTCGGCCAGGCCGCGGCTGCCGCGCATCAGCATTCGCCAGAAGCGCACGTCGTGCAGGTGGATCGTCGCCACCGGTGCCCCGCTTCCGAAGGTGCGCCGGCGGGTGCCGTCGACCACCACCAGGCTGCCGACGCGGATCTGGCGCAGAAGAAGCGAGGCCAGCAGCCGCCAGAAGAGGACCTGACGGGAGCTCACCGCGACGCCGCCTGGGGATGCGGGTGAACGCGCGCGCCCGCCAGCTTGAGCCCGATCGCGTGGCCGTAGATCAGGGCCAGCGTACGCGCCGTGGCGAACGGATGGCGGACTCCCAGCCGGGCGACCGCCGAGCGCGTCAGCTCGCGGCGACGGAGCGCCAGGGTCGCGTCAAACGCGGTCTGGTCACCCCGCCGGCTGGCGATGTGAACCGACAGGGTGGCTCCGGGCTCTGATGCGCGGGCCTCGTAGACGTGGTCCATGCCCATGAACGGCGACACGTGCAGCTGCTTGGGGAAGCTGCCGGCGACCAGTCCCGAGCCGGCCTGGTCCAGCACATAGGCGTGGCGCTCACCCCACGGGGTGTTGGTCACCTCTGCCAGCACGCTGTCCAGGCGTTCGCCGGCGGGGTCCAGGCAGTAGTAGAAGCTGACCGGGTTGAAGCACAGCCCGAACGAGCGCAGCTGCGTCAGCAGCCGGATCGGCCCGGCGGGGCGGCGCCCGGACAGCTGTTCGACTCGGTCGCGCACGGCCACGTCCAGCGAATCGGTGCCCGCCCGCCCGCCGAGGAAGTCGCGGCGGCGAAAGCGCAGCGCGCCCGGCCCCCGAGCCAGCAGGCGTCCGCCGAGCAGCGAGGGAAGCTCCTCCAGGTCCAGATAGGTGAGCGCGATCGGGTGGGTGAACTCCTTGCCGGGCTCGGCGCGGCGGTGACGAATCGTCCCCTCGTAGATGCAGCTCTGAAAGCTCATAGCCGCGCTCCGAAGCGCTCGGCGACGCGCAGGGCCGAGACGACGCCGTCCTCGTGAAAGCCCCAGCCCCAGTAGGCGCCGCAGAAATGCGTGCGGTCACGGCCGCTTATCTGGTCAAAGCGCTGCTGGGCGCGCACCCCGCCGGAGGTGTAGACCGGGTGCGCGTACTGGATCCTGCGGATCACGTGCTGGGGATCGATCTCCTCAGTCCGGTTCAGGGTCACGCAGAAATCGTGTTCGGCGCGCAGCGATTGCAGGCGGTTCATGTGGTAGGTGACGGTGGTCCGGTCTCCGGGAGCGTCGAGCAGGTGATAGTTCCAGCTGGCCCACGCCCGGCGCCGACGGGGCAGCATGCGGACGTCGGTGTGCAGCACCGCCTCGTTGGCCTGGTAGGGGATCGCGCCCAGTACCTCGTGCTCGCGATCGGTGGCGTCGCCCAGCAGCGCCAGCGCCTGGTCGGAGTGGGTAGCCAGCACCACCTCGTCGAAGCGCTGCGGCTCGCCCGTGGCCGGTGTCACGACCACGTGCTCGCGATGGCGCGAAACGCTCCGCACCTCGGTGCGCAGAAGCAATTTCCCAGAGAAGCGCGCCAGCAGCGCCTCCACGTAACGCGCCGACCCGCCCCGGATCGTGCGCCACTGCGGCCGGCCGCGGAGCGAGAGCATCCCGTGGTTGTCGAAGAACTCCGCCATGTAGCGGGCGGGGAAGCTCCACATCTGGTGCGGATCGGCCGACCACACGGCCGACGCCTGGGGGACGATCAGCCGGTCGATGAACGGCCGGCTGAAGTTCTGCTGCTCCAGCCAGCGACCCAGGGACGGTCCGTCGTCGCCGGAGCGCAGCAACTCGCGCGCCGCGCGGTTGAAGCGCGCCAGGTCGGCGATCATGCGGTGAAACCACGGCGTCACCAGGTGCGCCCGCTTGGCGAACAGCCCGTTGGGGGAGCTGCCGTTGTACTCGAAGTCGCCCCGCCCATCGCTGACCGAGAAGGTCATCGTCGATGGCTGGGAGGCGACCCCGAGTCGCTGCAGCAGACGCTCGAAGTTGGGGTAGTTGCGGTCGTTGAACACGATGAAGCCGGTGTCGACCTGGTGGGTCTCGTGCGGGGTGTCGACCCGCACCGTGTTGGTGTGGCCGCCCGCGTAGGCCCCGGCCTCGAACACCGTGACCTCGTGCTCGCGCCCGAGCAGGTGGGCGACCACCAGCCCCGAGACTCCCGCCCCCACGATCGCGATTCGCATCCGTGCTCGGTCCCTGCCCCGGAGCCCCCGGTCAGGCGACCGGTTCGGGGGTGCGCTCCGAGGTCTCCTCGAGCTGGGCGGTGTGGTGCTCGCCGCTGATCGATTCCTTGAATCCGCGCAGGCCCTCGCCCATCGACTTGCCCATCTCGGGCAGCCGCTTGGCGCCGAAGACCAGCAACACGACGACGAGCACGATGGCGATGTGAAGGGGATTTTCCAGTCCGACCATTCGGGAGTCTCCGATCAGTTGCTTGCACTGGTTTCTACGGCCCGCGGGAGGGTTCGGATCAGTCCAGCGCGGCGCTGATCACCGGCTGGTGGGTCGGCTTCTGGGTGCCGCCCGCCGGCTCGCGGGTGACCATCATCCGGCTGACGCCGTGGAGGTTGCCGGGCACGTCGACGTCGGCGTCGCCCTGGTTGTTGACGCTGAACAGCGCCTTGGTGGGCAAGGGGGCGCCGTTGCGGCCCCGCTGCAGCCACACCTCGTAGATCTGCCCGGCGGGCGGCGCGGCCAAGCGGTGCACCACGAGCTCGCCGTGGTTCCCGCTCAGGCGCACGCGGGCGCTCCCCTGACCGGTGACCTGGGCCTCGACCACGCGCGGGGGCGGTGTCGACGAGCCGGTGGCCAGGACGACCACGACCGCGGCCACCGCGACGGCCAGCGTGCCGGCGAACGCCAGTGCGGGTCGGGGCAGGGCGAAGAGTCGGCGACGGCGGATGCTCCGGCGCGCGGGCGACGCGGCCTCGCGGGGCTCCTCGGCGACGGCCTCCAGCACCCGCCGGCGCAGGCCGGGCGGCGCCTCGTAAACCGGCGCGCTCATCGGCAGCACGTCGACGACCTGCTGGAACGTCGCGAGCTCATCGCGGCAGACCACGCACCCCTCCAGGTGGCGGCGGAAGCTTTCGGCCTCGGCCGCGTCCAGGGACCCCAGTGCGTAGGCAGCCACATCGGCGCCGCACTTTCGATTGTCTGTGGTCCAGTCGTTGTCGGTCATCGTCTCATCCCTGTGATTGCAGCATTCCCGAAACATCGCCCAGCGCGAGCCTGAGCTTCGTCAATCCGAGACGCATTCGTCCCTTCACCGTCCCGGCCGGAAGCTCGAGCTGCTCGGCGATCTCGCTGTGGCTGAAACCGCCGAAATACGCGAGCTCGATCACCTGGCGCTGATCATCGGGCAGGGCCTGGAGCGCCCCCCGCACCTGTGAAGCGTCGTCGCGGCGGTGCACCTCGCCCTCTGTGCTCTCCGGCGCCGGCATCCGCTCCACGGCTGACTCGTCGCTGACGTCCCGGCTGGTCCTGACCGCGTCACGCCGGAACACGTCGATCGCGCGATTGTGGACCACCCCCAGGACCCAGGAGCGCACGCTTCCGCGCGCTCGGTCATAGCGGGCGCCGCTGCGCCACAGCGACAGGAACGCCTCCTGCACGACATCTTCGGCCACCGCCCGGCGTCCGCACATTCGGTAGGCGAGCGAGAACGCCGCGTCGGCGTGGCGATCGAAGATCATCTCGAACGCCCGAGCGTCGCCATCCTGGACCCGTGCCATCAGGTCCTCGTCGGC
>JADGPO010000151.1 GCA_017882405.1 Solirubrobacteraceae bacterium
AGATGCATGAACCCCAGCATGACCACATACGCGCCGCACAGGGCGATTCCCGCGCCCGCGAGGCCGAACGGCGGCACCAGCACCAGCAGCAGGATGACGTTGGCCGCCAGACCGACGAACGCGGCCGGGAAGTTCCGCGTGGTCACGTGCGCCCGTCCGGCGATCGTCAGGAACACCACCCAGAGCCCGTACAGTGCCCAGCCGAGCGCCACCCAGGGCAGTGCCCGGTTGGCCTCCAGGTAGGCATGCGTGGTCAGCAGCCGCAGGATCCAGCGACCGAGCAGCGTCAGGCCGGCCACCGCCCAGCCGGAGATGAGCAGGTAGTAGGTGGTCACCAGGCCGTAGAGCCTCGAGGCCTCGACGTCGTCGGTGACCGAGTAGGCGAGCGGTGGCCACGCGTACTGAAAGCCCCGCACGAGGAAGGCGATCCCGCCGGCCAGCTTGATCGCGATCGAATACAGGCCCGCCACACGCGGGCTGCGCTCGTGGAAGAGGTAGTAGCGGTCGACGATGCTCAGCAGGTACACGGAGGCCTCGGCCGGCACGGTGGGCAACCCGAAGCGCAGCAGCGCGGACATGCGCTCGGCGGTCGCGCGGCGTGGCAGCAGCCGGTGGCGCAGCTTGAACCAGAGCGCCAACAGGACGACCGTGGAGGCACCGTAGTTGCCCAGCAGCAGCCCACGGGCGCCGTCGTGCTCGCCGACGACGAGCACCACCGAGGCGGCGACCGTCAGCAGCACGTTGCACACCGACGCGGTGGCGTACAGCTGCAGCCGCTCGTCGACCCGCAGCAGGCCGTAGGCGAGCTCGAGGTTGGTGAACGACCACAGCCCCAGTACCGCCACCCGGAAGGTGGTGGCGTCGCGATAGCCGAGCACGAGCGTGCTCAGCGGCCCGGCCTCCAGCGCCAGGAACACGGCGGCGATCGTCGTGGCCACGAGCAGAAAGCCGGTCGCGCGACGGGCCAGGGCGTCGCGGCGCGCCGGGTCGTCGTCGGAGAAGTAGAAGCGCAGGAACGCCTCGATCATCCCCAGGCGGATGACGATGCTGATCAGGATCACGCCGTTGGCCAGCAGCTCGACGACGCCGTAGCCGGCCGGATCGATGTACCGCGTGTACACCGGCAGCAGCAGGACCGCGATCACCCGGGAGACGACGTCCGCCAGCTGATAGGCCGCCAGCGAGGAGACCAGGCGCTTCAGATAGGCGGCCACGGCGCGTAACGGTACGCGCCCGGCCAGAGGGCGATGGGCCGGGCATAATCCATAAGCACGACGGGCGGACAGTTCACCCACTTCTCGGTTCACGACGTCCGCTTCCCGACATCGGTCGACAGGGACGGCAGCGACGCGCTGAACGCCGACCCGGACTACTCGACCGCCTACGTCGTGGTGCACACCTCGGCGGGCGACCGGGGGCACGGCTTCGTGTTCACGATCGGCCGGGGGACCGAGGTCGCCGTCGCGGCGATCCGGGCGGTGGAGCCGCTGGTGGCGGGGCTGGAGGTCGACGAGGTGCTGTCCGATCTCGGGGGGTTCGGGCGCCGCCTGGTCCGCGACAGCCATCTGCGCTGGCTCGGCCCCGAGAAGGGCGTCGTGCACATGGCGATCGGGGCCGTGGTCAACGCCGTGTGGGACCTGTATGCCCGGCGCCAGGGGATGCCGCTGTGGCAGGCGCTCGGCCGCCTGGAGCCCGAGCGGCTCGTCGACCTGATCGACTTCCGCCACCTGTCCGACGTGCTGGACGAGGCCGAGGCGCTCGAGATCCTCCGGGGATCGGCGGCGGGCCGCGCGGACCGGGAGCGGGCGCTGCTGCAGCACGGATATCCGGCGTACACGACATCCGCGGGCTGGCTGGGCTACGCCGACGAGAAGGTGGCCCGGCTGGTGTCAGAGGCGCTGCGCGACGGCTTCGAGCATCTCAAGCTGAAGGTCGGCGTCGACCTTCAGGAGGACGTTCGCCGGCTGGCGCTCGTACGCGAGCTGGCCGGGCCCGAGGTGAAGCTGTCGGTGGACGCCAATCAGGCATGGGAGCGCGACGAGGCGATCGCCTGGGTCGCGGCGCTCGCCCCCTACGACGTCTACTGGGTGGAGGAGCCCACGTCGCCCGATGACGTGCTCGCCCACGCCGCGATCGTCCGCGCCGTGCATCCGATCAAGGTGGCGACCGGCGAGCACATGGCCAACCGGGTCATGTTCAAGCAGTTCCTGGCCGCCGGCGCGCTCGGCGTCTGCCAGCTCGACGCCTGCCGGGTCGCCGGCGTCAACGAGAACGTGGCGATCCTCCTGCTGGCCGCCAAGTTCGGAGTCCCGGTCTGTCCGCACGCCGGTGGCGTCGGCTTGTGCGAGGTCGTCCAGCACCTGGCGATGTTCGACTACGTCGCGGTGAGCGGCAGCATCGAGGAGCGCTGGATCGAGTACGTCGATCACCTGCACGAGCACTTCGAGAGTCCGGCGCGCGTCGTCGACGGGCGCTACGTAGCCCCGGTGGCGCCGGGCAGCAACGCCGCGATGCTGCCCGAGTCGGTTCGCGGGTTCAGCTTCCCCGGCGGGCCGGCCTGGCAGGCCGCGGAGCAGAGTTAGGAACGTGCTCGTCCACGCGGCGGGCGAGCGGGGACCCCGCTGGAGCGCGGCCACGCGGTGTTCGTGCTGCACGGGGAGAAGCTGCGCGGCGGCTTTCGGGCTGACCGCGCTGCTCGACGGCCTGCTCGCTGCGTCGGCGTAGGGGTGGGAGAATCCCCGGCATGCGGATCGCCGTGATCGGAGCGTCGGGCTGGCTGGGCGGCGCGGTTGCCCGCGAGGCGGCGGGCCGCGGCCACGCGGTGACCGCGATCGGACGCGACGCCCACAAGCTCGCCACGCTGGAGGGCATGACGGTGGCCGCCGCCGACGCCACCGACGTCGATTCGATCGCCGCGGCGATCGCCGACAACGACGCCGTCGTTCTGGCGGTCACCGACCGCAGCGGCCCGGATCGCAGCGTGATCCCGCAGGCCGCCCAGGCGGTGATCGACGCCCTCGGGCGCGCGGACGTCTTCCGCCTGGCGATGATCGGCGGCGGCGGGACCCTGCTCAACGAGAGCGGCGAGCGGTTCGTCGACCAGCCCGGCTTCCCCGAGCAGCACCGCGCGGAGGCGCTGGCCCAGGGCGAGGCGCTGGCGCTGCTACGGGCGACGCCGGAGTCGGTTGACTGGACCTACCTGAGCCCACCGCCCCAGCACCTGACCCCCGGCGACAAGCGCGGCGGCTACGTGGTGCGCGACGACGACCGCCCCGCCACCGACGACGCCGGCGAGAGCGCGATCTCCTCCGGAGACCTGGCAGCGGCCCTGGTCGACGAGCTCGAGCGACCGCGGTTCACGCACCGGCGCTTCACCGCCGCCTACGGCTCTTGAAGGCCAGGCCGGCGGCCGTCAAGATCCGCGACATGCAATCAGCGTCACTGATTTCGAGGCTGGACACGTCGGTCGGGGACGGGGTGGAGGCGGCGGTCCGCCTCAAGCACTCCCGGCGCCTGCGTCGCCTGGGCTGGTCGCGAGCGCTCGATCCACCGGATGACCAGCCGTGGGCCGCCGGGGATCCGCCGCCGCGGCCCGGCTGCCGGCTCGACGTGCTGATCGACGGCGAGGAGGCGTTCGCCGCGATCGCCGAGGCGATCGCGCAAGCGCGCGAATACGTGCACATCACCGGCTGGCACACGGCGGCCCACCTCGAGCTTGTCCACTGCGATTCCCCGATCGTCCTGGGGGCGCTGCTCGCCGAGACCGCCGAGCGCATCGACGTGCGCCTGCTTGCGTGGGCGGGCGCGCCGGTACCCGTGTTCCACCCGTCGCGCAAGGACGTGAGCGTTTCACTGGAGACCTTGGTTCGCCAGACCAAGATCCGCTGCGAACGCGATCCGCGTGAGCACCCCTTCCACTGCCACCACGAGAAGACGATCGTGATCGACGGGCAGGTCGCGTT
Source organism: Solirubrobacteraceae bacterium (assembly GCA_017882405.1). Next base: position 3,963 of record JADGPO010000151.1, read on the forward strand.
CGTCGGCGGGATCGACATGACCGACTTCGGCGGCGACCGCAACGACTCCAGCGCCCACCCGGCACGACGGCGTCTCGGCTGGCACGACGTCGGCACTCGGCTACACGGTCCGGCGGTGGCCGACGTGCGCGACCACTTCGCGATGCGCTGGAAGGAGGTGACCGGCGAGACGCTGCCGGGCGGTCCCGCCCCGCGAGCCCGCGGCGAGCACACCGTCCAGGTGATCCGCACGGTCGCCGAGGACATGTACGAGCGGGTCCCCGAAGGCGACTTCCGCATCCTGGAGAGCTACGTCCGCGCGCTGCGCGGCGCGCAGCGCTACGTATACCTCGAGAACCAGTTCCTGTGGGCGCCCGAGATCGCCGACCTGCTGGCGGCCAAGCTGCGCCGGCCGCCCAGCGATGAGTTCCGGGTGGTGATCGTCCTGCCCGCCAAGGCCAACAACGGCCAGGACGACACCCAGGGCCAGCTGGGGGTGCTCGCCGGTGCCGACGGCGGCGCCCGGCGGCTGCTGGCGGCCACCCTGCGCTCGCGCAGCGGCGGGCGCGAGGACCCGCTGTACGTGCACGCCAAGGTCGGGATCGTCGATGACCGCTGGCTGAGCATCGGCTCGGCCAATCTCAACGCCCACTCGCTGCTCAACGACACTGAGATGAACGTCGCCACCGACGACGCCGAGTTGGCACGCGGCACCCGGCTGCGACTGTGGGCCGAGCATCTGGAGACCGACGTCTCGGCGATCGCCGACCGGCCCCCGCACGCCGTGGTCGACGAGCTGTTCAAGCCGATCGCCGACGAGCAGCTGGATCGCCGCCGAGCCGGCCTGCTCCCCACCCACCGACTGCTGGCGCTGCCGGGTGTCTCCCGGCGCTCGCGGCGCCTGCTCGGACCCCTGCAGGGGCTCGTCGACGACGGCTGATCGGCGCGACTAGCCGACGCGAAGGCGCTCGACCACGCGGGACATGGTCAGGCCCGGCTGCGGACCCCCGTCGATCGCGAACACCAGCGGGCCGTCGGCCACCAGGCCCAGGCCGTGGCGCGGCACGGGCAGGTCGCCGAAGCGGCTCCAGCGGTCGGTGCTCAGGTCCAGCCGGTCGACCTCGGGCACCGTGCTGGCGCCGTTCTCGCCGCCGACGGCGAGGATGGAGTGGCCGACCGACACCGCCTGAAAGCCGCTGCGGGCCACCGGCAGCGGGCTCATCTGCTGCCAGGCGCTCGCCCCCGGGCGGTACCGCTCGACGTAGGTGACGCCCACCCCGGACACGCGGCCGCCGAGCAACCACACCGCGCCGTCGGCCGCCACCGCCGCGACGTGCTCGCGGGCATAGGCCAGCGACGGCCCGAGCGACCATCGAGCGGTGTCGAAGTCGTAGATCGCCAGCGATGACAGCGCCGCCGTGGTGTCGTTGCGCCCACCGGCCACGTACAGGCGATGGCCGAGGACGGCCGCCCCCGCCGCCGCGCGCGCCACCGGCGCGTCGGGCATCGCATGCCAACCACCCGTGGCGGGGTCATAACGCCAGAACCCGCGCACGGCGCCGGCGCTGGTATCGCTCGGCTGTGAGTAGCCCCCAACGACATACAGGCGATCCCCGTAGCTCACCGCGCTCATGTGGTTCAGCGCCTGGGGCAGGGGTGCAACCGAGCTCCAGCGCCCCGACACCAGATTGAGCCGCTGCACCTCGGCGGTGGTGTGCCCGGTGGAGTCAAAGCCGCCGACCACGTAGACGACGTTGCCGATCCGCGCCGCCGAGACCTCCCCGCGAGACGTCGGCGACTGTGGCAGGCTGGTCCACCGCCCGGTGGGAATGCCGGCCAGCGACAACGCCGGAGTCGCGGCGCGAGCGTGGGCTGCGGAACGATGGTTCGAGCGCACTCGCGTGGGGGATTGCGCCCGCGGGGGCGAAGACTTGTGGCCCGTCGGGCTCACCAGCACGACCAGTCCCACCACGACCGCGCACAGAGCCCCCAGAGCGGTGAGTCTGCGCCGGCGATACTGTGCGGCACGGCGCGGCCGGCGATACGGTGCGGCACGTTGCGGCATCACCCCGGATTTGTAGAGCACGGAGGTGAGAGGCGCCTGAAAGCTCCGCTGCCGGACCGTCTCGGATAACGGGACATATTCTCCGGTTATCCGGGACGCCTCGAGTCGATGCTCAAAGCCCGCTAAAGAGGAAGGCCAAGGTCACGCGCTGCTGCGCGCCAAGCCCCGCATCACCGCCCCAGCACCCTCCACGCCGAGGCGAGCAGCTCCGACGCGTCGATGTTGTGCGCGAGGCTTGAGCCAAATCCGGGCAGCCCGATGTCGACCACCACCCCGTGCCCGAGCCGGTAGCCGACGACGCTGGGCTCGGCGTTGCTGGCGCCCGCGGCGGTGACGATCGCCGCCGGCGGGGTGACCGCGGTGATCGGCTGATAGGAGCGGTAGCCGCGCAGCGCGCCCGAGCTGCCGCGGAAGAGGTTCAGGCCGTCCTTGTCGACCAGGATCAGGGCACCGCGCGCTGACACCAGCCGTCCTGGGTGGCCCAGGAGGTAGTCGGCCGCGCGCCGGGGGCCGGGGTCCATCGCCTGATCCCCGGAGACGGTCACCGGCCGGCGCAGCGAGTCGATCCCCAGCGAGAGGACGTGCCCGCCGCGCTCCACGAACGTGCTCAGGGTGGAGCCGAAGGACTCGGGCAGCCAGCGCTCGTCGCCGGCCAGCACCACGCCGCGGTGGCCGGACAGGCGCGGGCCGGCGTTCTGAAGCAGGGCCACGTCGGTCGTCAGGTCAAACGGCAGCCGGGTGCCGCGCAGGTGCGCGATCAGCGCCGCCTCGTCGGCGAAGCCCGCCGGCAGGCCGTCGGCGAGCGGGCGGGCGAGGCGGATCGGCTGCCCGCCGGCAAGCGTGTTGGGGATCCCGTCGCCGTCGTCGTCCACCGGGTTGTAGCCCTGCCAGGTGAGCGCCGGCAGGACCACGAGCAGCTTCGCGCGAGCCGCGCCGCTCGACGCGCGCGCGACCACCGGCACGACCGTCCGATGCGGCCCCCAGCGCAGAGCGAGCTCGTACAGCCCGGGACCGCCGCCCGGCAGCCGCACCGACAGCGCGTGCGCGCGCGAGGAGCCGGAGCGCAGCACCGTCTCGGCTCCGGCGGGCCGCAGCGCCCAGTGATAGAGGTGCTGGCGGGAGTCGACGTAGACCGTCGCGCGTGAGCCGGCCGGCACCGGCGTCATCGGCGGCTGGGCGGCGAGGTAGCGCACCGTGACCCCGGCGTGGGTGGTCGAGCCCGGAGCGGGCGGCAGCCGGGTGGGAAAGCGCGCCGTGTTGCATGCCTGGTCGGTCAGTCGCAGTCCCACGAGGTAGGTGCCCTGCGGCGCCGGGGTGCCGCCGGTGAGGGTCCCGTCCCACAGCGTGCGGCCGCGCTTGGAGGTGGCGTTGAAGCTCTTGACCAGCGCCGGCTTGCCCGGCACGTCGGTGCGGTAGATCAGCACGCGCGGGCGGCGGTTGCCGGCGCCGGTGAAGCGCACGCTCGTCCCCACCACGCCGCGCGCCGGAATCAACGCAGGAGAGACGCCGGTCACCCTCAGCGGGGGCGCCTTGCGCTCGACGATGACCGTCGCGTTGGCCGACCGGCTGGGGATCAGTAGGGAGCGGCCCTGCTGGATCAAAGAGACGCGGATGTTGTAGACCCCGTCGGGGGCGATCTTGCCGGTGGACGTGCGTCCGTCCCAGGTGAACGTGCTGCGGCGGTTGATCGACATGTGGCGGCCGGAGGCCAGCGTGGCCACGTTCTCGCCGTTGTCGTTGACGATGTAGACGGAGACGTCGTCAGCGCGATGCTGGAGATAGAAGGAGATCGAGGTGCGCCGAAAGCTCACCTTCCGCGGCCCGTTGTGCGCCATCACTAGACAGGTGCCACCGTCGACCGGGTTGATGGCAGCCGGAAGCGGCCTGGGCGAGCCGGCGATCAGCGGGGTGCTCACCTTCAGGTGCTGCGTGACGAAGAACGCCCCCACGGTGGCGATCACCAGCGCGACGAACGCCGCGACCGGCAGCCGCGTCACAGCGATACCACCGCCACGTTCGGGACTTCGAACTCGTGGAACGCGTCCAGCCCTCGCGGGTCCTCGGCGCACAGCATCACCCGGATGCTGCCGCCGTGACAGACGGCCAGGGCCGGCAGCGGGCCTGCGCGGTGGATGTCCTGGAGCGCCGCGGTGACGCGCTGCTGCTGCTGCAGCAGCGACTCTCCACCGGGAAAGCGGAACTCGGCACCCGCGCGCTGCCATGCCGCGGAGAGCTCGGGCTCGTCGCGCTCGATCTCCTCGAACAGGTGGCCCTCCCAGCGGCCGCGCGCGCCCTCTCGCAGGCGCCAGTCGGACCGCGGGCGCAGTCCGATCGCCGCTGCGACGATCTCGGCCGTCTCACGCGCGCGGCTCAGATCAGAGGACCACAATGACGCGATCGGCTGTTCACGGGCGGCGACGGTCTTTGCCAGCTCGAACGCCTGGCGGCGCCCGTTGCTGTTCAGCGGGGTGTCCCTCCAGCCCTGGAAGCGCAACGGCGCGACGTTGTCGTCGGTCTCGCCGTGGCGGGCGAGCAGGACGCCGCTGAGCTCCATCGTCCGACGTCCTACTCGTCGTCGGGGTGGGCAACCGCCGTGTCGGCGCGCAGTCCGACGCGGATCGTCTCCAGCGAGAGCGCCTCCTCGGGCGAGATGTTGCCGAGGTTGACGTCGGCGCCGACGCGCCGCACGAACCACACCTGCTGGTCCTTGAGCGGCGCCTCGAAGAGGACCTTCTCGGCGGGCACGGCGTGCAGGATCTCGTCGATCAGTCCCATCCGAACCTCGCCGTCGTGGCGGAAGATGCCCGTGCGCCCGCTCTCCCGCGCCTCGGCGATCACCTTCCAGGCACCGGCCTCAAGCTCTGACTCGATCTGCTCCACCCACCGATACGGCGCCATGATCCGGGTGTCGTCCTTGGAGCCGACCTCGGAGAGCACGGTGAACTCCTTGGCCAGGGTGGAGATCAGCTCGAGCTTGCGGTCGTGCTCGACGTTGATCGTGCCGTCGGAGATCTCGATGTACTCCAGGCCGAGATCGTGCAGGCGGGCGACGAGCGCGTCGAGCCGGTCCTGGGCGATCGCCAGCTCGGTCAGCGTGCCGCCGAACATCACCGGGATGCCGTACTCCTTGTACCGGGCCAGCTTGGCCTCCAGGTTGCCGGTGACCACGCCGGTGCCCCAGCCGAGCTTGACCAGGTCGATGAATTCGCCCGCGACCTCCACCATGCCGTCCACGCCGGCCACCGAGAGGCCGCTGTCAAGGACGTGGGTGATGCCGTTCTGGCGGGGTTTGGTCGTGCGCGGTGGAAGTTTGAGCAGATCCTTGATGGCGATCCCTTCTGGGACGGAGAGGGCTAGTGATCGACTGCTAGGCGTGCGAAGCGAGATCGGCGCCCACGGTCACAACGACCTGGGCGGAACACGATGTCGCAGAGCCACTACAGGCGACGGTGCGGCTGGTGGGATCGACGGCCTGCACCGATCCGGGAGCGAGCTTGAGCGACTTGGCCACGGCCTGCGCGTCGCGCTTGTCGTTGGGCAGATAGCCGACGGTCGTCGAGTTCTGGGTCTGGTCGGTCGCGGTGGCGATGTTGCCCGGCTTGAAGCCCGCGGCCTGAAGCTTCTGACTGACGTCGTGCGCCAGGTTGGTGGTCGAGGTGCCGTTGAGCACCGCCACCGTCACCGTGGCCGGCGTGACGGCGCCCGACGTCTTGCTCTTGCGCGCGTGGGTGGAGGTGGCGTTGGTGGTGCGCGCACCGTGCTTGGCGGTGGTGGTCTTGCTGGCGCCGCCATCGGAGTTGGTGATCACCAGCAGCGCGCCGGCGGCCACCACGACCACCAGCGCGACGGCCAGCACGATCGCTCCGCGGCCGATGCGCGAGCCGCCCGGGCGCTGCCCCTGGCGGCGGCGCTGGTCGGAGGAGGCGGGGGGCCGGGCTGCGGCCGAGCGCAGCGGGAGCCGCTCGCGGCCGCCCATCGTCTGACCCGCGCTCGCCGGTGGCAGGGCGGGCGGGACGCGATTCCCGTTCGCGCCGCCGGCGCTGGTCGACGGCGGCGGGCCGGGCGGATCCATCACGGCGGCGGTGGCGCCGGTCCCGGACCCGCCCGCGGCGGCGGCGGCGGCGGCGGCGGGCAGATTGGAGCGAATCGCGATCGCTCCCTCATCGGAGGCGGGAATCAGACGCGTGGCGGCGCTGAGCGCCGGTGCGCCCACGCCGGCGGGGGCGCCGACCGGGCCGGCCATCGCCCCCACCGGAGCCGGACTCACCGTGCGTCCGGTCACCGGAGCGCCGGCGCCCGCACGGGCGGGCACTGCGGCGGGAGCGGCCGCCGCCAAGGCAGGAGCCGGCGCCGGCGCGGGCTGCGCCTTGCGGACGGTGCCCGAGCGGGCGATCTGGTCCACGTACTGCTCCAGGCGGTGCAGCGCGTCCTCGGCCTCGGTGGCCCGGTGGCGCAGGTTGGCCGTCTCACGCGCGTGGGCGAAGAACAGCAGCACCACGATGGCCAGGCCGATGATCGCGGCGAAGCCGGCGTCAGCGCCCACCGTGGAGATGAAGTGGTGGACCGAGAGGGCGTAGGGGATCGCTCTCATGCTCAAGCGCGCAGTTTAAGGGGCAGGGTGGGCGGATTCCGTGACATCGCCCGCCGCTCGGGTGACGCGCGTTCCGGAAAGCTCGGCAACGTGCTTCGCCAACGCGGCCGCGTCACCTTCCAGAACGAGCAGGTTGATCTCGGCGAAGGTCCGCTGCACCCACTCCGGATCCAGCCGGTCATGGTCGGCGCGCAGGATCCGCTGGGCGGGGGTCGGCTGCGGGCGCTCGTAGGTGTCGAACAGCTCCTCGGTGAACTTCTCGCCGGAGCGCGCGCCCACGATCTGGATCGCGATGTCTCGCTCGGGCTCCAGCCCGGAGAGGCGGATCATCGTCTCGGCCAGCTCCTTGATCCGGACCGGCTCGCCCATCTCCAGCACGAAGATCTCGCCGCTGAAGTCGCCCAGCGAGCCGGCGCGGATGATCAGCTGCACGGCCTCCGGGATCGTCATGAAGTACCGCGTCATGCGCTCGTCGGTCACCGTCACCGGGCCACCGGCAGCGATCTGGCGGCGGAAGATCGGCACCACCGAGCCCGAGGAGCCGAGCACGTTGCCGAAGCGCACCGTCGCGTAGCGGGTGCCGGGGTGCGTGGCCGCCTCGGCCTCCACCGCCCACTCGGCCAGCGCCTTGGAGGCGCCCATCACGGTCGCCGGCTTGACCGCCTTGTCGGTGGAGACGAGCACGAAGTTCGAGACGCCCAGCTCGCCGGCGATCCGCGCCACCAGCCGGGTGGCCAGCGCGTTGTTGCGGATCGCCTCCACGGGGTTGGACTCCATCATCGCCACGTGCTTGTAGGCGGCGGCGTGGAAGACGACCGCCGGTCGGTACTCGCCGATCACCTCCCGCATGCGCTCCTCCTCCTTGCAATCGGCCAGCACCGGCACGGCGGTACGCACGTGGCGGTCCTCCTCGAGCTCGCGCTGGATCTCGAACAGGTTGTCCTCGGCATGATCCACGAGCACCAGCCGGTGCGGACCGACGCGGGCGATCTGGCGACACAGCTCGGAGCCGATCGAGCCCCCGGCGCCCGTGACCAGCACGGTCTGCCCGCGCAGGTAGGCGCCCACGCGCTCCAGCTCCTCGCGCACCGGCTCGCGGCCCAGCATGTCCTCCACGCGCACCTCGCGCAGCTGCCGGCTGACCCGCAGCTGGCCCGAGCCGTCGCGCAGCAGCTCGAACACCGTCGGCGTCGTCCGCACGGGGATCCCGCGCTCGCGGCAGGCGGCGACCACGCGCGCGCGCAGGGTGCCCGGCGCCGAGGGGATCGCGATCACGACCTCTTCGGGCTCGACCTCGTCGAGCACGCGTGACAAGTCCGGCTCCAGCGTGCGGCCCAGCACCTTGAGGCCGTGCTCGTCCTTGACGCCGCGCATGCGGGGATCGTCGTCCAGGAAGCCGACCGGACGCAGGCCCAAGCCCGGATTGCGCATCAGCTCGCGCACCACCAGCCGGCCACCCTCGCCGCCGCCGACGATCAGCACGTTGCGGGCTCCCTTGCCGGAGGTGAGGCTGCGCACGCGCCCGTTGGTGATCAGCTGCACGACGAACCGTGCCCCGACGAGCAGCGCCAGGGAGAGCAGGAAGTACAGGGCGATGATGCTCGCCGGCAGCGGCACCGACGCGTCCGGTCCCTGCACGTTGTGGTGGTAGGGCTTCAGGACGTCGTGCACCAGACGGAAGGACTTCACACGCTGCGTGGTGGGCGCGGTCACCGGGTGCAGCAGGGCGATCGCCCCGACGACGACCACGGTGGCCACCACCAGCGCCTTGAGAACCGCCTCGTAGTCACGCTGGCCGACGAACTTCCACAGGCGCTGGTACTGGCCGAACGCCGTCAGCACGGCCAGCGCGGCCACGATGAACCACACGATCGTGACGCTGAACAGGTGCCCGAAGCGGCCGTGGAAGCTCCCCTCGAAGCGGAGCCAGAAGGCCAGGAAGTATGCAAGCGCGACCAGTACCCCGTCGACCAGCAGCTGGGGGAGCGCGTGGCGGTGGACGGGGAAGGCCGCGGATCTGATCCGTCGGCGCATGCGGCGCAAGAGTCTAGTGGTGAACGCCCCGTCCTCAGCGGTAGGAGGACGTCAGGGCACCTTGCTCACCCTGGCGCGCGGCTAGCCGGGGAGCGGCGTGTTGGCGATCGGCGGCACCGGCTTGGGCGGGATGCGGTTGTGCACCATGACCCCGCCCGGGTGACCCCGGGTGACCACGTAGACCGACGCCATCTTGCGACAGGAGGCGACCTTGGAGACATACGTGTGCCACGGGTAGGACGCCCATCCGTTCGGCAGCTGGGTGAAGAGCACGACCGGGTGGCTCAGGTGCAGCTCGAAGTTCGGGCGGTGACCGAGCACTCCGACGTTGCGGTGCATCAGCCAGGCGAGGATGCTGACGAACTCGACGTTGGTCACCGGCTTGCCACAGCGCAGCACCTCCTGGCGGCCACCGAGCCGGCTGACCATGGCGGTCAGCTGGCCGATCTGGACGGTGCGCGCGCGCTCGTGGCTCACGTCCTTGTGCTCGTGGCGGATCCGCGAGAGCGCGCCCGGGACGAGCGCCGCGGCCAGCACCACGGCGACGACCACTCCCGACCAGCTGGGCAGCCGCAGGCGGGAGGGGATCTCCCGCAGGACCCACCCGAACGCGATTGCGCCGAGCACGATCGCCACCACGGCGGGCTCGAAGATGTAGCGCGGCACCGCGGGCCAGCCGTGCAGGGCGAACGCCACCTCGACGATCAGCCAGACGACGATCGCAGCGGCGAGGCCCAGCACCAGCAGGCTGTTGTTGCGCTCGGTCCGCTGGGCGGGCGAGACCGTGTCGTCCGACGCGCCGCGCAGCGCCCGGAACCGGTAGCCGGCCCAGGCCACGGCGGCCAGCGTGAACACCCACACGGGCCACAGGTTCAGCGTCTTGAAGCGGTCGATCGTGCCGATGATCTTGTTCTGGTGCAGCTCGCGCGGCGATCCCTGGGCGAGGTCGCCGGCCACCAGGGGCCGGCCGTTGGTGATCGTCGGCACCCCGAACCACAGGAAGACGAGGATCACCGCGCAGCCGACCAGGTAGACGCGCATGTCCGGGCGCTTGATCCAGCACCACAGGCCGTACAGGCCGAGCACCGGCCACACCTCGGGCCGGCCGAGGCCGGCCAGCAGCAGCATCGCCATCACCCAGCGGCGGCGGCCCTGTAGGTGGAAGTCGATCGCGGCCAGGACAAGCGTCACGATCATCGGATCGGATTGGACGCTGAACAGATAGTGCATGTAGCTGTTCAGCGCGCCGTTGATGTTGTCCTGAATGCCGTACATCCCGAGGCCCGCGAACAGCGCTGCGGCGACCGCCGCGTACCGGTACCGGCGGTCGCCGTCGCCGCCGGAGTTGACGACCCGGTAGGCGATCCGCCCGGCGAAGATCGAGCCCGCGAACGCCGCGGCCTCGGCGGTCACCATCCACAGCCACAGCGCATAGTGGCCGAACAGCGAATACGGGATGGTGAACAGCAACGGAAGCGGCTTCCATGACGGGGCGCCGCCCAAGTCGAGGCTCCCATGGAGCGTCTGATAGCCCCAGATCAGCCACCCGTACGGGTCATAGCCCGGGCGCGTGTTGACCCAGCGCACGATCGCCGCCGAGACGATGATCACGCCCACGCCGACCAACCACCAGATGTGGCGGCGCAGGAACGACTGGGTGCCGGGCCCGGACTGCGGGGGCTGATCGTCCCCGGGGGTGGAGACTCGCGGCGTCTCTAGCGTGTTGTCAGACACGAGGAAGGCACGACCGTACCAGCCTTACAACCCGGCGCCGCCACCGCGTTACCGCCGCCCCGGCGGCCTTAAGTCGACGCTAACCGGCCTCTCGTCGGCGCGCACAGGCGCTCCACCAGCGCCTCGGGATCGCGGCGGATCCGTTCGCGGACGCCGTCGCCGCTGTCCTCGCGCTTGACCAGCGCCACCTGCTCGGGGTCCTGGAGCTGGCGCAGACGGCCCTCCGCGATCAGGCGCTCGTCGACCGCGCCCAGGCGGCCCTCGAACACTGTGAACACGGGCGTGCCCAGCGCCACCGCCTCTCGGTTCATCGTGCCCCCGGCGGACACCACCAGGTCGGCGAACGCGATCAGGGACTGAGAGTCGATCGCCCGCTCGGGGACGATGAAGCCGCCCAGCCGGATGAGCTCGGCGCGCTGCTCGGGCGTGCGCGGCAGCACCACCGCCTGGCTTCCCCGCAGGCGCTGCAGGACCTGGCCGAAGAGGTCGTTCTCGAAGCGGTGATACAGCGATACCGCGGGCGGGGTGCGCACCACCGCGATCGGCTCTGCGGGGTCGATCCCCAGCTCGTCGAGCACCGCCCGGTCGGGGCGCAGGTCGGCCAGGTAGTACTCCTCCTTGAGGCCGGGATAGGGGTGCAGCTTGCCCCGCGCGCCGTAGCGGTACAGGCGCTCGGGCGGGATCACGTCGGGGACCACCACGCCCTGGGCGAGGCGGCAGTTGACGGTGTGCTGAACGGTCGCCCACTCGTAGTCGAAGGTCGTCGAGCAGGGGATCCGCAGCAGCGCGGCGGCAACGGTGATGTCGTTGGAGCCGTGGCCGATCGCCAGGTCAAAGCGCCGCGGTCGCGCCCAGCGCGCCAGCTGCGCGGAGCGAGCGAACAGACCGCGCGCCTTGTCCAGCAGGCCGGCGCCCCGATGGTGACCGATCTCGGTGTGCTCGATCCCGAAGCGGTCGCACAGCGCCAGCGTCTGCGCGAAGTCACGCGCGGTCACCTGCACGTCGTGCCCGTGGGCCCGCAATCGTTGGATCACGGGGCGCAGCACGAGCACGTGCGGCGAATTGGTGAAGTCGACCCAGACACGCACGGATGACTAGTGGCCCCGCCCGCCCGCCCGCGCGATCGCCGCCACCACCTCGTGCGCCTGCTCGGCACCCAGCACGGGGCTGATCGGCAGCGCGATGTTGTCGGCGGCCAGCGCGTCGGTGACCGGCAGCGGCACCGTCCGCGAGACGAACGGCGCCATCGCCGGCTGGCGGTACAGCGGCACGCGGTAGTAACCCCGGGCCTCCACCCCCGCCTCGGCCAACGCCGACAGCAGCTCGTCGGCGCGCGGATGGGTGACCGCGTACAGATGCCAGGCGGGGATTGCGCCCTCGGGCACGACCGGCACGTCGACGTGCTCGGCTAGCCCGGCGTCGAGATAGGCCTGGGCTCCGTCGCGGCGGCCGTCGCACCAGCCGTCGAGCTCGGGTAGCAGGACGCGCAGGATCGCGGCCTGCAGCTCGTCCAGACGCGAGTTGTAGCCGACGTAGGTGAACGTCTCCTTGTCGTGCGAGCCGTGGAAGCCCAGCGCCCGGGCGGTCTGGGCGATCGCGTCGTCGTCGGTGGCGATCGCCCCCCCGTCGCCGAGGCAGGGCAGGTTCTTGGACGGATAGAACGACAGCGTGGCCACGTCGCCGAGCGCGCCGGCGCGGCGATCGCCGAGGCTGGCGCCGGCCGCCTGGGCCGCGTCCTCCAGCACCGGGAGCCCGAGCTGGGCGCGCAGCTCGGGAACCGGCGCGGGCACCCCGAACAGGTCGACGGCGATCACCGCGGTGGTCGTTGGCGTGACGGCCGCCTTCACCGTCTCCACGGTGACGTTGCGGGTACCGGGATCGACGTCGCAGAACACCGGGCGCGCGCCGACATCGGCCACCGCCTCGGCGGTCGCGTAGAACGTCAGCGACGGCAGCACCACGTCGTCTCCGGGCGCTACCCCCAGCGCCCGCAAGGCGATCACCAGCGCATCGGTCCCGTTGGCGACGCCGATCACGTGGCGCACCCCCAGGTAGGCGGCCAGCTCTGACTCGAAGGCGTCCACCTCCGGGCCCAGCACGAACTGCCCGGAGGCCACCACCGCCGAGATCCGCTCCATGATCGCGGGGCGCAGCGGAGCGAGCGGACTGTCGGTGTCGAACAGGGGCACGGCCATCGGCGCTCACCCTAGTGGTTCATCCTGTGAGTCCGTTGTGGGATGGGCCACTGGCTCTCACCCCGATTTCAGGGGCTGCCGCTACGCTTGGCGCCGGTGCTGCTCGTCCTCGCCTCGCTCACCGAGCCACTGGTGCGGCTCGCCACGAACCTGATCGCCGATCTCGGACTCGCGGGGGTGGCGATGCTGACCCTGACCTCGGGCGTGATCGGCGTGCCGGGCACCGAGCCGACCATGTTGTTCGCCGGCTTCGACGTGTTCCGGGGCAACCTGACACTGCCGGGGATCATCGTCGCCGGCGTGATCGGCGACATCGCGGGCGTCTCGATCGCATACGGCATCGGGTATTTCGCGAGCCAGGAGTTGCTCCAGCACCAGGGCAAGCTGCACATCAGGCGCGGGAGCATCGAGCGCGCACACCGCTGGTTTGACCGCTACGGCATGCCCGTGATGTTCGTCACGCGGCTGCTGCCGTTCGTCCGCGCCGCCTTCCCGTACGCCGCGGGCGTCGCCCGGATGTCCTACTGGCGCTGCATCACGGCCGCGACGCTCGGCTCGATCATCTGGATCGGCGGCCTCGGCCTGCTGGGCCGCGAGGTCGGCAGCCAGTGGCAGACCTGGCGCCACCACCTGGAGTACGTCGACTATGTGGGCGTCGCCGTGGTCGTGGCCGCGATCGTCTACCTGATCGTGCGCCGGGTCAGGAACCAGCCGTCGGAGCCCGGGGCGGGCGGGACCAGTTCCCCCGGGGCGACGGTCGATGCCGTCCGTGAGTGAGCCTGCGCGCGCGCAGAGTCTCAGGCGGGCGCTGTTACTGGGGGCGCTGCACGGCCCGGCGGAGCTTCTGCCGATCTCCTCCTCGGGTCACATCGCGCTGATCCCGTGGCTGCTGGACTGGGACCGCGACGACGCCGACCCGGAGCTGCGCAAGGCATTCGAGGTGGCGCTGCACGCGGGCACGGCGGCCGCGCTGCTGATCACCTTGCGCGGTGAGGTGCAGGACGCGGTGTCGAGCATGCGCCCGAGGCTGGCGTTTCACATCGCGCTCTCGTTCGCCCCGCCGGCGCTGGCCGGGTACACCTTGGAGCGCCCGATCGAGCGTCATCTGGGGACCCCGGCGACGGTCGCCGCCGGCCTGGTGTGCGGCTCGGTGGTGATGGCGTGGGCCGATCGCTCGCCCCAGGTGCGCAGCTCACAGGACGCCGGCTGGCAGGATGCGCTGTGGCTGGGCCTGGCCCAGGCGTGTGCGCTGGTCCCCGGCGTCTCGCGCAACGGCGCCACGCTGGCCGCGGCCCGGCGGCGCGGGTTCACGCGCGCGGACGCCAACCGCCTGTCCCGCCGCGTGGCGCTGCCGGTGATCGCCGGCGCGACGGTGCTCAAGGCAGTGCGGCTGGCCAAGCGCGGTCTGCCGCCGGACACGGCACGCCCGTTCGCGGCCGGCGCGGCCGCGTCGTTCGTCTCCACGCTGGGCTCCACGTGGCTGATCCGCCAGGTGGAGCGCGACCGCTCGCTACTGCCCTATGCGGCCTACCGGCTGGCGCTGGCGGGCGTGGTGGTGCGCCGTCTGCGCCGGGCACACTGACGGCCCTTGCACCCTCCGGCGCATGTACGACAATGAACCCGTGACCGACGCCTACGCCGCCGCCGGAGTCGACACCCACGAGGCCGACCGCGGGGTGCAGGCCCTGGTCGACGTGCTGCGCACGATCGACCCCGGGCGGCCCTCGCTGGCCGTGCCGCTGCCCGGCCACTACGCCAGCGTGATGCGGATCGCGCCGAATCTCGGGATCGCCCTGGCCACCGACAGCGTCGGCTCCAAGGTGATCGTCGCCGAGCAGACCAGGCGCTTTGAGACGATCGGGATCGATTGCGTGGCGATGAACGTCAACGACCTGGTGTGCGTGGGCGCCGAGCCGCTGGCGCTGCTGGACTACATCGCCGTCGAACACGCCGAGACCGAGCAGCTGACCGAGCTGGCCATCGGTCTGCGCGCCGGGGCGGAGCTGGCCGGCGTCGAGATCCCGGGGGGCGAGGTGTGCCAGATCCCCGAGGTGCTGCGGGGTCATCCCAGCCCGCACGGCTTCGACCTCGTGGGCTCGGCCTTCGGCACGGTCGCGCTGGACGCGATCGTCGACGGCAGCGCCTGCAAGCCGGGCGACGCCGTGATCGGCCTGCCGGCCTCGGGCGTTCACTCCAACGGCCTGAGCCTCGCCCGCCGCGCGCTGCTGAAGACCGGCGGCCTGCACCTCGAGGACCAGCCGGCGCAACTCGGCGGCCAGACGGTCGCCGACGTCCTGCTGGAGCCCACCGTCATCTACGTGCGGGCGATCCTGGAGCTGCTGCGGACCGACCACATCCCGGTGCACGGCCTGGCCCACATCACGGGCGGGGGCCTCACCAACCTCCTCAGGCTCGGCGACCACATCGGCTTCGAGATCTCTGAGCCGCTGCCCGTGCCGCCGGTGTTCGAGCTGATCGCCAAGCTGGGCCGGGTGTCGGTGATCGAGATGTGGGAGGTCTTCAACATGGGGTGCGGCTTCTGCGCCGTCGTCCCCGCTGAGCACGCGCTCCAAGCCGCCCAGCTGCTCCAGACCCGGCATCCCGGGACCTCGGTCATCGGTCACGTCACCGACCGCGCACGGCACGTATCGGTCCCGCAGCTGTCGATTCTGGGAGATCCCAGCGGCCTGCGGGGCGCATAGGACCATCCACCATCGCGCCGGCCCCGCCAGTGACGCAAAATACCTCCACAGTGAGCACTCTGCTCGGCACCAGTCTCAACGGCCGTTACCGATTGGAGGCGCGGATCGGAGCCGGCGGCATGTCGACCGTGTACCGCGCGACTGACGTGACGCTGGAGCGCCAGGTGGCGATCAAGCTGATGAATCGCGAGGTCGCCACCGACTCCGACCAGCTGGAGCGCTTCCGGCGCGAGGCGCGGGCCGTCGCCCAGCTGTCGCACCCGCACATCGTCGGGGTGATCGACGCCGGCGAGGACGACGGACGGCCGTACATCGTGCTCGAGTACGTCGAGGGCGAGACGCTCAAGGAGCGCATCCGCCGCCACGGCCGCCTGCCGATCCCCGAGGCGGTCGCCTACGCGATCGAGATCGCCCGCGCCCTGGGGGCCGCCCACGCCCGCCACATCGTCCACCGCGACGTCAAGCCCCAGAACGTGCTGATCGACCAGGAGGGCTCGGCCAAGGTCACCGACTTCGGGATCGCGCGCACGCTGGAGGAGGACGGCCTGACGGCCGACGGCCGCGTGCTCGGCACCACCGACTACGTCTCGCCCGAGCAGGCGCTGGGCCGCCCCGTGACCGGCCAGTCGGACCTGTACGCGGTGGGGATCGTGCTTTACGAGATGCTCACCGGCGAGGTCCCGTTCCGCGGCGAGAACCAGGTGGCGGTGGCGATGAAGCACGTCCGGGAGGAGATCCCCGACGTTCAGGTCAAGCGCCCGGAGGTCTCGGCGGCCCTGGCCGCCGTGCTGGAGACGGCCACCGCCAAGCGCGAGACCGACCGCTACGCCGACGACACCGAGCTGATCGCCGACCTGGAGGACGTGCTGGGGCTGGAGACCGCCCGTGCCGGCAGCGCCACCGGCGAGGTCACGAGCGTCCTGCGCACGCTGCCCTCCGAGGCTCAGCAACGCGTGCCGCTGGGGGTCCGCCACCGGCTGCTGGTGGCGATCGGATTGCTCCTGGTGGTGGCCGCGGTCGCCGCCGCGGTGGTCGCGTTCCTCGTGCCGCGCACCCATCACGGGTCCAGTCCTCTGCCCCAACCGGCGCCCAAGCAGACCCCGCACCAGGTGACGCTCTGCAACTCGTGCGCGCACGACTACAACCCGGACGCCCTGTCGGGCTCCAAGGACCAGCATCCCAACACCGTGGGGCTGGCGATTGACGGCGACCGCAACAGCTCCTGGACAACCGAGACGTACTACAACAACAACCTCGGCAAGCCCGGCGTGGGGCTCTACGTGGACGCCAAGCCGGGCGTGGCCGCCGGCTCGCTGGTCCTCGACACCGAGACCCCCGGCTACACCGTCTCGATCTACGCCCGCCGCACCACGCCGGATCCCAACACCTTCGACAGCTCCTGGGTCAAGGTCGGCTCGGCCGCCAGCGTTCGCAGGACCCAGACGATCCAGCTGCACACAGCCGGTACGCGCTATCGCTATTACCTGGTGTGGATCACCAGCCTGGGCAACCACGACCAGGTCGCGATCAACGAGATCGCGCTCTACCGCCGCTAGCCGCCGGCTACCAGGTACGGTCGGGCAGAGGCGTGGTCGTGCCGGCGATGATGGCCGCGGCGGCGTTCAGCATCGGGCGCGCGTGGTCGGCGAAGGCGAGCTGCTCCGGGAGCTGATCGAGGGGGAACCAGCGGGCCTCCAGCGCCTCCTCGGGCTGCAGCGTGGGCTCCTGGCGGGGGTCCTCGAGCTCGATCAGGTAGGCGCCGACGCACGTGTGGACGACGTCGCCGCCGGAGTCGGGCGGCCCGTAGGCGTCGATCCAGGTCCCTATGTAGGCGGTGGCCCGGCCGCGCAGCCCCAGCTCCTCGGACAGCTCGCGCTCGGCGGCGTGCATGGGGTGCTCGTCGGCCTCGCAGAACCCGCCCGGCACGTCCCACGCGCCGGCCTCGGGCTCGCGCGCGCGGCACAGCAGCAGCACCTGGCCGTCGAGCACCACCACCGCGTCGCCGCAGGGCTTGGGGTTGGCGTAGTGCGCCTGCCCGCAACCGGCGCAGATGACCGGCGGCGGACCGGGCAGGGCCGCCGCGCACCGCCAGCAGTAACGCGTCAATGGCCCGCGTTGGTGGACGTGGTCGGCGTCGTCGACGAGCTGGAGCTCGATTTCGTCGTCGTCGTCGTGGACGAGGACGAGGACGAGGACGAGGACGAGGAGGTGGCGACGTAGTGGCCGACGACGATCGTCACGGTCGAGCCCTTCTGCTGCGAGGAACCGGCGGGGGGGTCCTGCGAGATCACCTTGTTGTTCTGCCCCGGCTGGCTGACGTCCTGGGTCTGGCGCACGACTTGGAAGCCCGCCGACTGCAGCGCGCTGAAGGCGCTGCCCGTCGGATCGCCCGTCACCGAGGGCACGTTGACGGTCGCCGGCGCGGTCGCGACCACGATCTTGACCGTCGTGCCGACGGTCGCCTGCTGATCGGCGCCCGGATCCTGGCTGATCACGTTGCCGGCGGTCACCGAGCTCGAGGTCTGAGTCGACGGGTCGACGTTGAAGCCGGCGGCCGTGAGCTGCGACGTCGCCGCCGACTGGCTCTCGCCGCGCACGTCGGGCACCTGCTTCTGCGGCTGGCCCGAGGAGACGATCAGGGTGACGCCCGTCCCCGGCGGCACGGACTTGGCGGCGCCCGGATTGGTGCCGGCGGCCTCGCCGGCGATAAAGCGCGAGGAGCTCTGGGTGACGACATGGGTGACCTTCAGCCCGGCCCTCTTGATCTGCCTGGTGGCGGCGGCCTGGCTGAGCCCCTGCACCGACGGAACCGAGACGTTGCCCAGGCCCTTGGAAACGGTCAGGGTGACCGTCGAGCCATTGTCGGCCTTGGTACCGGCCCCCGGGTTCTCGCCTATCACCGTGCCTGCCGGTGTCTTGCTCGGCACGTTGATCACGCCGGCCTGGAAGTGGGCGTTCTGGATCAGCGTGCGCGCCACGTTGAGCTGCAGGCCGGTGACCCGCGGGACCGGGTACTGCTTGGGACGGCTGACGAAGTAGGCGGCCGCCGCCGCCCCGGCCACCAGCAGCGCCACCACCAGCGCCCAGGCCCACGGCACCCAGCCCCGGCGCCTCTCGGGCTCCTCCTCGTCCGGGTCGTCGTCGCCGCCCTGGGCCGCCTGCTCGTCGCCGTTCTGGGTGGCGCCGCCGGCGGCTGCGCCGGCCTCGTAGGCCGCCGCCGCCGCGGCCAGCGCCCCCTGCGTCGGCAGTCCGGCCGCGGCACCGGCCACGACCGCCTCCATGCTGGCGGTGTTCTGACCGGCGCCGCCGGCCTCGATCGAGGCACGACAGTGCTCCAGGACGGTGATCAGCTGATCGGCGTCGACGGGGCGGTCGGCCGGGTTCTTGTTCAGCGTCCACAGGACGGTCTGCTCCAGTTCGGGCGGGACCGACGGATTTATCGTGCTCGGAGGCGCCGGAGCCTCGGAGACGTGCTTGAGCGCGATCGTCACCGCCGCGTCGGCATCGAACGGGACCCGCCCGGTGAGCATCTCGTAGAGCACCACGCCCACCGAGTACAGGTCGGAGGAGGCGTTGACCGAATGGCCCTGGGCCTGCTCGGGGGACAGGTACTGGGCGGTGCCCATGATCGACCCGGTCTCGGTCATGTCCGAGGCGCCGGCGCGCGCGATCCCGAAATCGGTGACCTTGGCGTCGTCGGCGCTGTCGACGATCACGTTGTGGGGCTTGAGGTCGCGGTGGATGATCCCCCTGCGGTGGGCGAAGCGAGCCGCCTTGAGGATCTGGATCGTGATGTCGATCGCCCGGATCGGATCGAGCGGCGCCTCCTCGCGGATCAGCTGCTTGAGCGTGCGCCCGGGCAGGTACTCCATCGCGATGTAGTACGTGCCGTCGTATTCACCCCTGTCATAGACGCTGACCACGTTGGGATGCTGGAGGCCGGCGGCCGCCTGAGCCTCGCGGCGGAAGCGCTCGACGAAGTCCGGGTCCTCGGCGAACCGGCGATGCAGCAGCTTGAGCGCCACCTTGCGCCCCAACTGCTGGTCCTCGGCCAGGAACACGTCAGCCATACCGCCCGTTCCCAGCCGCGAGACAACCTTGTAGCGCCCGTCGACCAGGCTGTCGCGCGACGGCTCGGGCATCAGCGGCGCGTCCTCACTTGCCCTCGGCCAACAGCGTCTGCACGACCGTTTTGGCGATCGGCGCGGCGACCGTTCCGCCGAAGCCACCGTCTGAGCGCTCCACCGTCACCGCGATCGCCACCTTGGGATTCTGGATCGGGGCAAAGCCGATGAACCACGGCTGCGTCTGGTTGGCGCCGGCCACCCCGACCGAGGCGGTGCCGGTCTTGCCCGCGAACGTAATGCCCGCGCCCAGCTGGGCGGGGGTGCCCGTGCCCTCGTCGACCACCTTCTTCATCATCTGGGCGACGGCGTCGGCGGTCGAGCGCTTCATCACCTGGTGATACAGCGTCGGCGTGATCGTCTTCACCGTGCGACCATCCTGGTCGACCGCCTTGGTGGTCAGGTGCGGCGCCATCAGCCGTCCGCCGTTGGCCACCGCCGAGGCGACCATCGCCATCTGCAGCGGCGTGACCTCCAGACCGCCCTGCCCGATCGCGATCCGGCCGATGTCCTCGTTCGGGCTGCCCGGCCTGTAGGCCTTGCCAGTGGGCGAGACGGGGTAGCTGGAGTGAAGCTCGTCGCGCGGCAGGTCGATCGGCGGCTTGGAGTAGAAGCCGAAGCGCTTCATGTAGTCGGTCATCGTCCCGGTGCCCAGGGCGACCGCCACCTGCGCCCACACGGTGTTCACCGAGTAGGTCAGCGCCGTCGTCAGGTCGATCGGGCCGAACGCCTGGTTGTTGTCGTTAGACAGCGGGACGCCGGAGATCGTCACCGGGGACTTGCCGTTGACGACCGAGTTGGGCGTGTACTTGCCGGAGTCGATCGCCGCTGCCGCCGTGACCACCTTGAACGTCGATCCCGGGGGGTAGGCACCCTGGGTGGCCCGATTGACCTGGCAGGAATCCGCGCACGGCGCCTGTGGGTGGTTGTCGTCATAGGAGGGGTCGGAGTACATCACCAGCACGGCGCCGTTCTGCGGGTTGAGCGCCACCACCGAGCCCGGCCGCCCGGCCAGCTGCTGCTTGGCCACCGCCTGGGCCGTGGGATCGAGCGCGGTGTACACGTCGTCGCCGACCTGATGGCCGCCAAGCGGGCCGAAGATCGAGCTCAGGCCCGTCTGGATGCCGCGCAGCTCCGAGCTGCGCGAGCGCTCCAGCCCGGCCGCCTGACCCTGGGCGACGTTGGCGTAGCCGACCGGCTGGGCGAACAGCGCGCCGTCGGGGTAGGTGCGGCCCCAGGTGCCGCCGCCACGCGGCACCGAGCGCGCCAGCGCCGCGCCGTTGGACGCCAGGATCCTCCCTCGCTTGATCCGCAGCTGGGCGATCAGCGCCCGACTGTTGAGGGGGTTGTTGTTCAGGGCCGAGGCGTCGATCACCGTCCAGCGCGTGGTCCAGATGATCAGCAGGGCGAACAGGACGATGATCAGCCCGAACAGGCGGACGATCTGGGCGTTCATGGCGCGACCGGCCGGCGCGAGCGGTCCGAGACGAGCAGCAGCAGCGCCAGGAGCACGCAGTTGGCCACGATCGACGCGCCGCCGTAGGAGATGAACGGCAGCGTCACCCCGGTGAGCGGGATCACGCGCGTCACCCCGCCGACGATCACGAACACCTGCAGCGCGAACACCGCCGACAGGCCGGTGGCCAGCAGCTTGGAGAACGAGTCGCGCGCCAGCGTCGCCGCCTTGAAGCCTCGGAACACGAACAGCAGATAGGCGAGCAGCACCGCGCAGGCCCCGAACAAGCCGACCTCGTTGGTGATGACCGCATAGATCATGTCGGTCTGGGGCGCCGGCAGCAGATAGGCGAGCGGATGGGTGCCGGGGATCGTGAGCACCGACTGGCCGAAGCCCTGGCCGAACAGCCCGCCGGCCGCCTGGGCGAAGATCCCGTTGGCCAGCTGGTAGCTGCCCAACGGCTGGTGATACAGGTGCGAGTTGAACGGGTGAAGCCAGGACTCGAAGCGGCCCGTGATGTGGGCGACGTGGGTGCCGAGGAACCACGCTCCGAGGGCGAACGCCGCCATTCCCACGACCACGAACGACAGGCGCGCCGTGGCGACGTACAGGATCGCCACCAGCGCGCCGTAGAACATCAGCGACGAGCCGACGTCGTGCAGCGCCACCAGGATCACCATCGCCACGCCCCAGATCATCAGCACCGGGCCGAAGTACTTCAGCGGCGGCAGCGTGATCCCGAGGATCCGCCGCGCGCCCATCACCATCACCTGGCGCGTGTCGCGCAGGTAGCTGGCCAGGAACACGACCAGGCCGATCTTGGCGAACTCGGTCGGCTGGAACACGATCGAGCCCGGCAGCCGGACGCCCAGGTAGGCCCCGTTGGCCTGGTAGCCGATGCCGGGGAACCGCGGCAGCACCAGCAGCGCCAGCGACACGGCGACGATCGTGTACCGATAGCGCTCGAGCTTGCGGTAGTCGCGGAAGAAGACGATCGTGGCCGCGAACAGGATCAGCCCCAGCACGAACCACTGCGCCTGCTGACGCGCCTGGGTGGCGTCGATCCGATAGACCATGACCACGCCGAAGCTGGCCAGCAGGGCCACCAGCGGGAACATGTACGGGTCGGCGTGCGGCAGCGTGAAGCGGATGAAGATGTGAGCCGCCAGGCACAGCGCGAGGAAGATCGCGCCGTAGGTCAGCGACACGTTGGACAGCACGTTCTCGCGCTGGATGAACACCCCGGTGAAGCCGGCGGTCACCAGCAACGCGGCCGGAATCAGGCCGAACAGCTCTCGGTTGCGGGCGCTCATCGACTGAGCTGGCCACGTTCGGCGGCGCGCACCAGGCCGATCGCGTCTGCCTGCGAGCGCAGATTGTGGTTGAGCAGCGTCTTGCGGCGATCGACCGGCACGATGCTGGCCGGCACGCCGGACACGTAGACCTGCTCGTAGAGGCGTAGACCGAACGGCCCGTCGTAGGGCAGGCCGCGGTAGACGGTGACGATCCCGTTGCTGTTGGTGCCAATGAAGAACAACTCGCGGCTTGCCAGATAACCCGCGCCGCCGAAGAGGAACAGAACAATGCAGATCGAGATCAGGGCCACGATCGGCTTGAAGAACCGGCTCTCGCCCCGGCGGGACCGCTTCCCCCCGCTCGGCTCGTGCGAACGTCCGTGCTTGCGGGCCAGCGGCGGGTTGGGCTTCGTTCCCACCTGGCCGCCATCGGCGCGCGGCGTCACGGCCGGCGCCGACACGGTCATGGTGGCGCTGGGGGACACGGATCCCGCCCACCCCGGGGACGAGCGGGCAGCCGGCTCGCCGCTGCGGTCCGCGGGATCCGATTCCAGCCCGCGCGCCTGGACCGCCATGCCGACCTCGGTGGGCTGCTCGTCGACCACGTCGGGGTGGGCGGGGTCCGTGTCCTCCAGCCGGAACAGAACGACCGTGATGTTGTCGCGCCCGCCGGCGGCGTTGGCCTCGGCGATCAGCCGCTCGCCGGCCCGATCGAGGTCGGACTCGGCGCTCAGCACGGCGGCGACCAGGTCCTCGCCGATCATCGAGGTCAGCCCGTCCGAGCACATCAGCACGACGTCGCCGGCACGCACCGGGTAGGTCCGCGTGTCGACCTCGACGGCGCCCTCGATCCCCAGCGCGCGCGTGATGATCGAGCGCTGCGGGTGCTCGGCGGCCTGCTCCTCGGTCAGCTTGCCACGCCGCACCAGCTCCTCCACCAGCGAGTGATCCTGGGTGATGCGGGTGAGTTTGCCGTCGCGGAAGACGTAGGCGCGGCTGTCGCCGACGTGGGCGACCGCCAGGCCGGCGTCATCGAGATAGGCCGCGGTCAGGGTCGTGCCCATGCCGGCGCGCTCCTGCGTGGTCTGGGCGGTCTCGTAGATGCGGCGGTTGGCCGACCGCACCCGGTCGGCGAGGCGCTGCTCGGGAGTGCCCTCATCGGCCAGCGGGCGCCGGAACTCCTCCACCGCCAGCGCGGAGGCGACCTCGCCGGCCTGCGCGCCGCCCATCCCATCGGCGACCACGAACAGGGGCGCGCGCACGTAGGCGTTGTCCTCGTTGTCGCGGCGTTGGCGACCGGTATCGGTCTTGCAGATCGTGTCGGCGGCGCGGAGCATCAGAGGGTGGCGGACCTCATTGCAGGTAGGAGAACTCGCTGTCGCCGATGCGGATGCGGTCGCCGTCATGCAACGGCTGCGGGCCGGACAGCGGCTGCTCGTTGAGATATGTCCCGTTGGTCGAGCCCAGGTCCTCGATCACCACCACGGGTCCTTCCCGGGAAATCCGCGCGTGACGCGAGGATGCGAAGGGATCCTCCAGACGGATCTCCACGTCGCCTCGTCCGAGCGTCGCTCCCTCCGCGAGATCGTAGGCGATCCCGGACTCGTGGCCGAGCGCGTTCTCCACCAGCAGCCGCGGCTCGAAGCCGTCTATCTCGCCCAACCCGCTGGCCGCCTGGTACATCCCGGTGGCATCCGAGTCGGTCGCCGCTCGCCCGCGGTTGGCTGGTGCGGCGTCGCCGCGCCCGCGGCGCAGGTCGCGCAGTGCGCTGAACGCCACCCACATGAGGAACAGGTACAGGACGGCGAGAAAGCCGAACTTCAGGCCTACCGAGACGGGCTGGAGCATGGGTCGGGTCTCTCTATTCCAGCTCGAACTTGAGCACGGTGGTGCCCAGCTCGATCTCGTCGCCGGGCTTGAGCACCTCGGAGTGATCCAGCCGCTGGCCGTTGAGCCGCGAGCCGTTGGTGGAGTTCAGGTCGGTCAGCACCCATGACCCGCCGCGGGGGCGGATCTCGGCATGCTCGCGTGAGACGTTGGGGTCGTCGACCATCACGTCACATTGGCGGCTGCGTCCCATCGTGGCCCCCGCCGGCCCGACCACCAGGCGCTTGCCGCCGATCAGCAGGAGCGCCGTATGGGACCGCGAACGCGCGCGCTCCTCCAGCGGCTCGGCCACCCGCCCGGCCGTGCTGTAGACCATCGTCCGGCCGGAGGCCTCGGAGTACGGCTCGGCGCCCGCCCCGCGGTCGAGGTCGTCTTCACCACCGGCCGGCGGGGTGACGACGCGCGTCTGGATCCCGAACTCCCCGAGCCGCAGCCGGTTGTCGGTCTCGAACTCCACGACCGGGCGCGAGGTGAGCACCAGATGCTCGCGGCGCGCGTGCTCGAGCAGGTAGCCGACCAGCTCGGTCCGCAGCGCCTCCTCGTATTCGGCGAAGCGCTCGCGGTCGCGCGACGACAGGTACACGCGGTACTCGTTGGGCACGTAGGTGCGCGACAGCGACACCGACTTGTGCTCCTCCATCTCGCGCGCCAGCTTGCGGGCGATCTCCACCGGGCGCACCTCGGACTTGAAGGCACGACTGAACGTGCCTTCGACGAGGCCGGCGATCTTGCTCTCAAGGTTGCGCAACACACTCATGAAAAGGAGCCCACCGGTGCGGATTTCGGGTCCTGGCGGGCGGATCCATGCTACGGAAGTCGGGCCCTCACGTCAGGCCGCGAGTGCCAGGCGCGCCGCCATCCCCCGATCGCCCGAGGTGCGAGCGCCACCGCCGCGCAGGCCGCCGCCCCGAGGAGGGCCGTGGGCGCCGAGCCGACCGTGTCGGTCCCGTGGACGACCACCACGGCGGCCGAGGTGGCGCTGACCACCAGCGCCGACCAGACCACCACCCGCACCACGTCGAGCGTCAGCGTGCGCCGGCGGACCAGCCAGGGCGCGGTCATGGCGGCCAGCGCCCACACCGCGGCGGGCGCCAGCACGCCGCTGGAGCCCAGCGAGGCCAGCAGGTGGCCGGTGGTCTCAGGGAGCGAGCTGATCCAGGCGGCCGGGGGCGGCACGCCGGGGACGTGGGGCACGTACAGCACCCGCTCGCGGCCCAGGACGGCGCCGGCCAGCAGCAGCCACAACCAGCCGATCGCCCCCAGCGCCGCGCGCTGCACCGGACCCGCACGCCCTGCCCGTGCGGCGAGCGCCGGCCAGGCTCCGGCCAGGCCGATCAGCCCCAGCGCGGGCGCGGCCGCCGACAGCGGCCAGGCGGTCGGCCGCGCCGGCAGGAGCATTACCGGCGCCAGCGCCGCCAGGGCGATCACCAGCGCCGCGCCCGGATGGCCGCGCAGGGCAGCCCCGGCGGTGAGGGTGATGCCGAGCGCCAGCCAGCCGAGCCGGGGGAGCAGCAGCACCGCCGCGCCGGCCAGCAGCGCAGCCGCCGCGGGCGGCAGCGGCGAGGGCGCGAGGAGCCGCTCGGCGGTCCAGGCGGCGAAGGCCGCCGCGCCGGCGGCGCCCAGCGCCCGCGCCGGCCAGACGCCGTGCTGGAGGTCGTCGTGGTGGTCGTCGTGGTGGTCGTCGGGCTCCGGGGCGGAGGAGGCGCGCGCGGCGAACGGCTCCTCCTGGTCGGCGTCGCCCTCCGGGTCGCGCGTCCAGGCCCCCGTGACGATGCCCGGCTCGTCCCCGACCTGCACGAGCGCGCTCTGCAGCGCCGCGTGCAGGTCGGCGATCGTGCCGCGCTCGCGAGGGTGCGGGCGCAGCGCGCAGTCGATCGCCCGGCCCAGCTCGCCGGGGAGGTCACGACGCTGCCGGCGCAGCGGCGGCAGGCGCGCGCCCAGCCTTCGAGCCCGCTGGAAGGCGGTGGTCGTCCGCACCGGATTGACGCCCGTGAGCGCCTCGTAGACGATCAGCGCCAGGGAGTACAGGTCGGCCGGCGCCCCCGCCTCCAGGCCCTCGGCCTGCTCGGGCGCCATGTAGGCCAGCGTGCCCAGCACGTCGCCGGTGAGGGTCAGCCCGTCTGAGTCGATCACCCGAGCGACCCCGAAGTCGGTCAGTTTCGCCAGCTGGGCCGGACTCGATCCCCGCCCACCCGCATCGGGGACCAGCACGTTGGAGGGCTTGACGTCCCGGTGGACGACGCCCTGGGCATGGGCGTGCTCGAGCGCGTCGCACAGGACGATCGCGATTCCCACGATGTCCCGATCGGACAGCCGTCCGGCGGCCAGCAGCGCGTCGAGCGTGGCCCCGCGGACCAGTTCGGAGACCAGGTAGGCCCCCTCGTCGTCGACCGCAGCCTCGTACAGGGTGACGATCCCGGGGTGCGCCAACCGGGCGGCGGCGCGGGCCTCACGCTCGAAGCGCCCGCCCACGATCTGCTCACGGGCGAGCAGCTTGACCGCCACCTCGCGCTCCAGCCGCTCGTCGCGGGCCATCCACACCGTTCCGAAGGCGCCGGCGCCCAGGCGGCGATGCAGGCGGTAGCGGTCGAGCACCAGCGGCGCCTCGACCGCCCGCCCGGTCGGCTCGCCGTCTGCGGGCAGGTGTGCGGTGCGCACCTCACTGGAGCCCATGGACGCGTTGTTCGGTGTCGCGGCCGCGGTCCCTGCGGCCGACGCCGGCCGCCGCCGGGGTCCGGTCGACCGTGCACGCTGCCTTTCAGTACTTGGCTATCCAGCCGTGCCGGCGGTCATACTGGTCGCTTTACCAGGTCCGGCAAGGAGAGACTCCAGCTTGTCGTTCTTCGACGAGGTAGACGAACCGCCTCGGACAGAGCCTCGCAGCACACCGCGCAGGACTACCCGTGCGGCCCCGCCCCGGCGCCGCTCCGGCGGTGGCGGAGGGCGCCGACCGCCGAGCCAGCAGCAGTCGATCCAGACGCGGCGGGCGGTGCTGGCGGTGGTCGTGGTGATCTTCGTGGTGCTGGTCGCCGTCGGCGTCCACAGCTGCCAGGTCAATGCCGACCGCAGCTCGCTCAAGGACTACGCCAACAGCGTCTCGTCGCTGATCAGCCGCTCCGACGACAACGGCAAGCAGCTGTTCTCGGTGCTTTCCAGTTCGCGCGGCTCCGCGAGCGCCTCCACCCTGCAGAACCAGATCAACCAGACCCGCGTGACCGCCGCCAACATCCTCTCCTCGGCCCGCGAGCTCAGCGCGCCTGACTCGGTCAAGACGGCGAGCTCCGACCTGCGCCTGCTCCTGCAGATGCGCCTTGACGGGATCACCAACATCGGCAAGGAGATCCAGCCGGCGCTCGGCACCTCGACCAGCAACGACGCGATCCACGCGATCGCCGCCGAGATGGCCCGCCTGTACGCCTCCGACGTTCTCTACAAGGACTACACGGCGCCCGCGATCGTGAGCGCGCTCCATGCCAACGGGATCGACGTCGGCGGCTCCAGCGGGCAGACGATCAACCCCGGGCAGTTCGTGCCCGACGTGTCCTGGCTGCTGCCCAGCACCGTCGCCTCCGAGCTGCATGTCACCTTGCAGGGTTCGGGCGCCAACGGCGGCAAGCCCGCCCCGGGCCTGCACGGCCACACGCTGAACTCGGTCAGCGTCAACGGCACGACGCTGCAGACGGGATCGCCGAACACCGTCGCGGCCAAGCCGGCGCCGACGTTCAAGCTCAACATCACCAACGGCGGCCAGAACAGCGAGACCAACGTGACCTGCAAGGTGACCGTCAACGGGACGAGCGGCAGCGGCCAGACGGTGATCCCGCAGACCCAGGCCGGCCAGACGACCAGCTGCGACGTGCCGCTGAAATCGCCGCCCGCGGCCGGCACCTACACGGTGCAGGCCACGGTCGAGAAGGTGCTCGGCGAGAAGAACACCTCCAACAACTCGCAGTCCTACACGGTGACGTTCCAGTAGCGCCGTATCCTTTCGGCGGTGCATGACCTGACGAGCACCGTGGGCATCGTCGCCCTGGCCGCCGGCGCGGTGGCCGTCGTGGCGCTGGGCACCACGGCGATCCTGGCGCTGCGGCTGCGCCGCGTGCGCTCCGAGCAGCGCGCGGTCCTGGGCGACCGACGCGAGGACCTGGTCTCGCACGCCGTCGCGCTGCAGAGCCAGTTCACCGCGCTGTACGACTACGTGCAGGACGTGGCGGCCCGGCTGGACGACCGCATGGGCACGGCCGAGCAGCGCCTCGACGGCGCGGTCTCCTACAGCTCGCTGGTGCGCTACGACGCCTACGGGGAGATGTCCGGCCGTCAGTCGATGTCGATCGCGCTGCTGGACTCCACGCAGACGGGGATCGTGCTCTCCTCGATCCACCACCGCGATCAGGCGCGGCTGTACGCCAAGCAGATCCACGCCGGGCGCGGCGAGCTGGAGCTCTCGCCCGAGGAGGCCGAGGCCGTCAAGCTGGCGCTGCAGGGCAGCCCCGGCGGCCAGCCGGCGACCCGCTGAGGCTCATCGGCACGTGCGGGTCGGCTACTTCGGTCCCGAGGGGACCTTCACCCAGGAGGCGCTGATCGCCGACACGCGGGGCTCAGAGCTTCAGATGGTCCCGCTGCCGACGATCTACGACACCGTGATGGCCGTGCACTCCGGCGCCGTCGAGCGGGCGCTGGTCCCGATCGAGAACTCGCTGGAGGGCTCGGTCAACGCCACCTTGGACGCGCTGGCGATGGAGACCGAGGATGTGGCGATCGTGGGCGAGGTGGTCCATCCGATCCGCCACTGCCTGATCGCGCGCACGGCGCTGGAGCTCTCGGCGATCGAGGTGGTGGTGTCCCACCCGCAGGCCAACGCCCAGTGCGCCCGCTTCATCCGCACCCGGCTGCCGCAGGCGCGGGTGCTCGCCGGAACCTCCACCGCCGACGCGGTGCGCTCGGTGGCCGAGCACGAGGGACCGTGGGCCGCGCTGGGCAACCGCGTCGCCGCGCAGCGCTACGGCTGCGAGGTCCTGCGCGCGGGCGTGGAGGACGTGGCCGACAACGAGACGCGGTTCGTGTGGCTGGCCCGGTCGGCCGCAGGGCATGACGCGAGCGCCGGCCCGTGGAAGACCGCGATCGTCTTCTGGGGCGTGGGCTCGGAGGCGCCGGGATGGCTCGTCGCCTGCCTGTCGCAGTTCGCGCAGCGGGGGGTCAACCTGACGCGGATCGAGTCGCGGCCGCGCAAGCAGGGGCTGGGCCGCTACATGTTCTTCGTCGATCTCGAGGGCCGCGAGGACGATCCCCACATCGCCGAGGGCCTGACCGCACTGCGAGAGCACGTCGAGCGGCTGCGTGTTATCGGCTCGTTTCCGGCGGCCTGAGGACGCTGCCCTCGTATGTAGAATTTCGCCTCGCGTAGCCATGGCCACCTCTGTACCACCTGCGCCATTCGGGTCCGCGCCGCGTTGGGAGCACCAGCGGCGCGGGCGTGAGGTTGGCCGGGTGCTCGTTTTGAACGCGACGTATGAGCCGATCAACGTCTGCACGGTCAGGCGCGCGGTCGTCCTCCTGATCAAGCAGAAGGCGGAGATGATCGAGCGCGGCGAATGGGAGCTTCACTCGGCGACCAGAACGATGTCGCGCCCGATGGTGATCCGCCTGGTCAGCTACATCCGGATTCCGCGCGACACCCATCGGCGCAAGATCACCCGTCGGGCCGTTTTCGCCCGCGACGACTGGACCTGCCAGTACTGCGGCTCACGCTCCAACCTGACCGTCGACCATGTCGTGCCCCGCTCCAAGGGCGGCCCCTCCAGCTGGGAGAACATCGTCGCCTCGTGCGCGCCCTGCAACCGGCGCAAGGGCAACGCGTTGCTGCGCCAGTCCGGCATGCACCTCAGCCGCCAGCCCGGCACGCCCAGCCCGCACGTCTTCATCCAGGTCGCCAGCCCGACGATCCCGGCGGCCTGGCGGGCCTACCTGGCGGCGTAGCGCTGAGCGGAGCGGGCCCGCGCCTTGGCCGCCTCGATCTCGCGGTCCTTGGGCGGTGCGACGGTGGTCAGCTGGCGCAGCAGCTTCATCGAGGCTGCCGCGACCTCCGCGATGGCCTCGTTGAACGCCTGCTCGTTGGCCTGCGAGGGCTTGGTATAGCCGCTGATCTTGCGCACGTACTGCAGCGCGGCCGCCTCGACCTCGGACTCGGTCGCCGGCGGCTCGAAGTTGTGGAGGGTCCTGATGTTGCGACACATGCCCTCAGCGTACCGGCCTTGCCCGCCTTACAAGGCACGAAGGGCGCCCTCGACATGGACGCCCTTCGCACTACATCTCGGCTGAAAGTCGCGGTGAGCTACGTCGTGCCGGAGGGACTACTCCCGGCGCGCACGCGCGACGGTGTCGCGGGTTGGACTCCGCTAAGCGGGGTCAGCCTCCGACCTAGCGGCCAGACACCTCCAGGGTCCCGCAAGAACTGTCAGACAATTTCGGACCACCTCCTTTCTCTGGTAGCTCCAGATTATCGAATCCCGAACCCGGAATCGACGGCTGCTTCCCAGATTTCTGCTCGGCGGCCGGCCCGCGGGTCAATCGACGAGCAGGCGGACGGTGCCCACGTGGAGTTCGTCGCCCGGGTACAGCTGACAGCGACCGACCCGCGCGCCGTTGACCGACGTCCCGTTGGTCGACTGCAGGTCCTGCAGCACCCAGTGCCCGTCGCGGAACCTCAGCCGCGCGTGGCGCCGCGACACGCTCAGGTCGCCGAGCACGATATCGCAGCTGAGATGCCGGCCGAGGAGCAGATCGTCCTCTGCCCCGTCCCAGTCCAGGGCCAGCAGCATCGGCGCCGATGGCTCCTGGCGCCACCGGTCCCACAACGCCCAGCGGGCGCTCCGGGCCAGCCGGGACAGCCCGCTCGGAAGCGCCGAGCCGGGCGCGCGGACCGTCAGGTCGTCCAGCAGACCGGCGGGCTCGATGAGGTGGCTGGCGCACAGCACGTCGAGCCGGTGCGCCAGTGTGCTCTCGCTGAGCAGGCCATCGCCGTAGGCGACCTTCAAGCTCCGGGCGATGCGGTCCCGAAGGGAGCCGTGACCTTGCATGAACGACAGTCTCGCGCGGAGACGCGCGGCTGTCCACACGGGGCGGCGAGCGCCGGGTTTCCCGGAAGTACGGTCACCCGATGGCCTCACGGGAGGACGTCGGCGCTGCCCGGCGGGTGACGCTGCTGACGCCGTTGCGCGAGACAGGGCCTCGGCGCTAGGGCTGCGCTACGGCTGGGGCTGGGCGCACCTGGTGCTGATCGGGTCCGCGTTCGACGGCTGGCACGGGCTGTTCGCCGGCCCGCCGTTCTACGGCCCGCTGCTGGTGTCGAGCCTGGTCAACACGCTCTAGCGGCCGGGCGGAGGAGCGTGGCGAGCTCGCCCGCTGTCATCGGCCGGGCGAGCAGGAAGCCCTGTACGCGCTCGCAGCCGAGGGCTGCCAGCGTCTCGAGCTGTGCCTCGGTCTCCACGCCCTTGGCGGTGACGGTGCAGCCGAGGGCCCGGCCCACGCCGATCACGGCTGCGAGGAGCGTGCGGTTGACGACTTCCTCGGGAAGGCTCCCGACGAATCCCCGGTCGAGCTTGATCCCACGGATCGGATGCTCCTTGAGCCACAGGAGCGAGGAGTAGCCGACGCCGAAGTCGTCGAGCACGATGGCCACGCCGAGCGCATCGAGCTCACACAGCGCGCGGGCGCTGACAGCATCGGGCCGCGTCAGGGCGCTCTCCCGGATCTCCAGGGTGAGCAGCTCCGCGGGAAATTCAGCGTGGGCGAGCGTCTGCTGCACCGATTGGGCGAAGCCGTGCTTTGCAAGCTGATGCGCCGACACGTTGACGGCGAGCTCCAGCGGACACCCGCCGATCTGGGCGAGTCGCTCGCAGCTCTCGCGCAGCACCCAGGCCCCGAGCGGCAGGATCGCTCCGGTGTCCTCCGAAATCGGGATGAACTCCGCGGGGGAGACCTCGCCAAGCTTCGGACTTGTCCACCGCAACAGTGCTTCTGCGGCGACGATCTTCCGATCGACAAGCTCGAACACAGGCTGAAAGAGCAGCCGCATCTCGTCTCGCGTCTCCCCGGCGGAGAGCTCGCGTGCCAGCGAAAGGCGTCGTCCGGTGCGGATGGGCTGGCTGCCTTCGAAGAAGCTGCAGCGATCGCCTCCCGCGCGCTTGGCCACGTACATCGCGCTGTCGGCCTGTCGGATCGCCTCCCTCGCCTCCATCTCGGCACCACCGATCAATGCGATGCCGATACTCGCGGTGACGACCGGCGAGCCGATCCACCTGGGCGGGCTGGAGATTGCCTCCAGCAGACGAGAGCCGAGCCCCGCCGCCTGGTCGTGATCGGCGATTCCCTCGGCGACCGCCACGAACTCGTCGCCGCCGAAGCGACCGATCACGTCGTCGCCTCGAAGCGCCCCCGATTGACGCCGGGCCAGCTCGCGGATCATCTCGTCGGCTCGGTCGTGGCCAAGCGTGTCGTTCAGGCTCTTGAGTCCATCGAGGTCGACGAACAGCACCGCGACCTTGGTCGTCACCCCGACGCGCTTCAGCGACGCGTCCAGGTGCTCGAAGATCGCTCTACGGTTCAGCAGACCGGTGAGGGTGTCGTGCCTCGCATCGTGAATCAGCTTCGCCATCATGCGACTACGCTCGATGGCGATTCCCGCCAGCCGGGCTCCGTCGTTCATCAGGGACAGATGCTCGGGCAGGGGGACCCGCGGTCGCGGCCCGTACAGAGCAAAGGTGCCCAGCACCTGGCCGTCGGCTGCCTTGATCGGCATCGACCAGCAATGGCGCAGGCCGGCGCTCATCGTGAAGTCGCGGATGGGCGCCCATTTCGGGTCGGTCGCGATGTCCTCGGTGATCGTGAGCTCGCCTGACCAGGCCGCAGACCCGCATGTGCCGACATTGGGGCCGATGACGGCACCGTCGATCGCGTCGAAGTACTGGTGCGGCAGCGACCCGGCCGCCCCCGGGTGCAGCGTGCTCGACTCCCGGTCCAGGAGGACGACACACGGCATCACCGAGGGCTCGTAGCGCTCGATCCCCTCCACCAGCTCGCGGAGCACGTCGAAAAGGGGAGCGTCGCGGGCGATCAGCTCATGCAACCGGTTATGCGACTGGACCAGGTTGCGAACCCGAGCCGCCTCCCGGCCGGCCGTGAGCAACTTCGCTTCGCTGGGCTCCAGGCCCTGCTTCTCCAGGCTCGGTGTTAGAGACATCCCGGTTGCATCGACCGGCCCGCCTCCGATCATTAGCTCCTGGACGGCCAGCCCTTAACGGCCACGAACCTCAGCAGCGTCCACGATGCCTCCGCCAGCAGCCGGCTACTCCTCGGTGGAGTCGGGCTCGTCGTCGTCGGCCGGCTCGGGCGCGGCGTCATCCGCCGGCTCGACGATCTCGTCGGTCAGATCGGGCGCGTCGACCGAGGCCAGATCGACCGGCTCGTCGAGCACCGGCGCCGCCGTAGCCGCTTCGGATTCGACCACCAGCGCGACCGCCGACACCTGGTCGTCGTCGCGGATGTTCATCACCTTGACGCCTTGGGAGGCGCGGCCGTAGCGGTTGATGCCGCGGACCGAGGTCCGCTGGACCATCCCGTTCTGGGAGATGAAGACCAGCTCCTGGTGCTCTCGGACGACCATCGCGCCGGCCAGTTGGCCCTTGTTCTCGGTCAGCGTGATCGTCTTGACACCCATCGTGCCGCGACCCTTGACCGGGTACTCCGGGATCGGCGTGCGCTTTCCGTAGCCGTTCTCGGTGACCACCAGCAGCTCCTGATCGTCGCGCGCGACGTCCATCGAGAGGACGGCGTTGTTCTTCTGGGAGACGTTCATCCCGCGTACACCGCTCGTGTCCCGGCCCGTCGATCTGACCGCGTCCTCGGAGAACCGTGCCGCCTGGCCCGAGCGCGAGACCATGATGATGTCGTCATGGCCGCTCGTGCGCCGCGCGGCGATCAGCTCGTCGTCGTCGCGGATGTTGATGGCAATGATCCCGTCGGCCTTGATCGGCGTGTTGTAGGCGAGGAACTCGGTCTTTTTGACGATGCCCTGTCGGGTGGCGAACACCACGTACTTGCCCTCGGTGAAGTCGCGCGTCGAGAGCACGGACTGGACTCGCTCGCCCTCACGCAGGGGCAGCAGGTTGACCAGCGCGCGGCCCTTTGCCGTCCGTGACGCTTCCGGCAGCTCGTAGACCTTGAGCCGGTAGATCTTGCCGCGGTTGGTGAAGAACAGCAGGTAGTCGTGCGTCGACGCCACGAACAGGTGCTCGATGTAGTCGTCGTCCTTCATGTCCATGCCGGTGACCCCGATCCCGCCGCGACGCTGCTGGCGGTAGGTCGACAGCGGCAGCGACTTGACGTAGCCCGAGTGGGTGATCGAGACCACCATCTGCTGGTCGGCGATCAGGTCCTCGATGTCGATCTCGCCCTCGGCATGCGTGATCTCGGTGCGCCGCTCGTCGCCGTAGGCGGCGGCGATCTCCGACAGCTCGTCCTTGATCAGGCTGTTGACGCGCTCCTCGTCGCCGAGGATCTCGCGCAGCTCCTTGATGCGCTCCACCAGGTCGGCGTGCTCCTGCTTGATCTTGTCAGCCTCCAGCGCCGTCAGGCGGCTCAGTGTCAGCTGGAGGATTGCCTGGGCCTGCACGAGCGTCAGCTCGAAGCGCTCGATCAGACCATGGCGCGCGGTCTCCGAGTCGCGAGAGGCGCGGATCAGCGCGATCACCTCGTCGAGGTTGGCCAGCGCGATCAGCAGCCCCTCCAGCACGTGGGCGCGGTCCTCGGCGCGCCGCAGCTCGTACTTCGTGCGCCGCACGATGACCTCGCGCTGGTGGTCGACGTAGTGGCCGATGACCTCGCGCAGCGAGAGCGTCCGCGGCACGTTGTCGACGAGCGCCACCATGTTGACCCCGAAGGTCGTCTGCATCGGCGTGTGCTTGTGCAGCTTGTTGAGCACGACCTTGGGGATCGCGTCGCGCTTGAGCTCGATCACCAGCCGCATTCCGTGGCGGTCGGACTCGTCGCGCAGGTCGGAGATCTCGGGGATCTTCTTGTCGATGACGAGGTCGCGGATCTTCTCGATCAGTCCGCCGTCGCCGCCCTTGCGAACCTGGAAGGGCAGCTCGGTGACGATGATCGCCTCCTTGCCCTG
>JADGPO010000025.1 GCA_017882405.1 Solirubrobacteraceae bacterium
GTCCCTCGGGCCCGATCACCGTCGTGTGCAGCGACTGGTACATGTTGAACTTCGGCATCGCGATGAAGTCCTTGAAGCGCCCCGGCAGGGGCTTCCACAACGAATGGATCACCCCGACCGCGCCGTAGGTGTCCTTGACCGAGTCGACGATCACCCGCATCGCCGTCAGGTCGTAGATCTCGTTGAATTCCCTCCCCTTCTTGGTCATCTTGGAGTAGATCGAGTAGAAGTGCTTGGCACGGCCGGAGATGTCGGCGTGGATGCCCAGGTCGGCCAGCTCGGCGGCGACGTACTCGCCGGCCTCGTTGACGTAGCGCTCGCGCTCCTCGCGCTGCTGGGCCACCAGGCCCTTGATGTCGTTGAACTTGCGCGGGTGCAGGGTCTGGAAGGCCAGGTCCTCGAGCTCCCACTTGATCGCGGGGATGCCCAGCCGGTGGGCGATCGGCGCGTAGATATCGAGCGTCTCGCGCGACTTCTCGATCTGCTTCTGCTTGGACATCGCCCCGATCGTGCGCATGTTGTGCAGGCGGTCGGCGAGCTTGATCAGGATGACCCGGATGTCCGAGGCCATCGCCACCACCATCTTGCGGTAGTTCTCGGCCTGCGCCTCGTCGTGTGACTGGAACGTGAGACCGGTCAGCTTCGTGACGCCGTCGACCAGGCCGGCGATCTCGTCGCCGAAGTCCGCCCTGACCTCCTCCAGCGATGCGCTCGTGTCCTCAACGGTGTCGTGCAGCAGCGCGGCGCACAGCGTCTCGGTGTCCAGCCGCATCCCAGCGCAGATCTTGGCCACGCCCACCGGATGAGTGATGAAGTCCTCGCCCGACAGCCGGCGCTGGTCGCCGTGGTGCACGCAGGCGTACACGAACGCGTTCGCCACGCGGTCGCGGTCGATCGACTGGGCAGCCTGGTCGGCGTGCTCCTCCACGATCGCGAACAGGTCGCCCAGCAGTCTCTGCTGCTCCGGCGACAGGTCCGCGCGCTTGACGGCGGGATGCGCGTCGCGATGGTTGACCTCGTCGACCGGCGGACGCTCGGCCGCCACCACCGTCGCCTGAGCCGACGCGAGGTCGGATCCCTGGGCAGCCGCGGGGCCGCCGGCAACCTCATCCGCGCCGTTGTGGCCCGGTTCGGCGCCGCCGCGACCGATCGCTCGGCTCAGCCGCTTGGCAGGTGGTTTGCGCTGCTCAGGTATCGCTTTCCGTCCTCGTATCGCTGGGCGTAGACCCGGAACGACGGCGAGCGCTCGAGCGCGGTGGGCGCCCGGCCCGCGATCGCCAGGGCCGGCAGTTCCCGGTCGAGGCTGACGAGCTCCAGCTCCGCCAGCACCCGGATCAATCTCCCGGCCAGTCGGGCCGAGCGAGCGTACGAGCCGTCGCCGCGAAGCAGGCGCTCGAGCTCCTCACCGGCCGCCCGCTCCCGGTCCCGCAGGGACCGGTAGAAGGCGACGAGCGAACCACGGAGACCGTACTCCAGCTCGTGCATCTGCTCAGCGAAGCGTAGCTCAGCCGGGCCCCATGCCGGCAGGGTCACCCCAGCGCCGGCACGCAGGAGCGCGCCGGCGGACCTGTCGGCCGGCGGGTCCAGCACGACCAACCGGGCATAGGCCCCGGCCTGGGCCGGGTGGCGCTCGAGCTCGCCGTAGCTGGCCAGGGCAAAGCCGCCGACCCGAGTACGCAGCCCGTTCAGCCGCCGGGGGACGTCGGCGCACACCGCCAGCACGGGCTCGCCGGTGGCCACCGCATCGACCAGGACGGCCAGCGGGCTGTGGCAGCGACGATCCAGCACGGTCCGCTGCGCGCCCGACGCCGCAGCCTCCTCGACCGGAGGGGCGGGCTCCGATTCCGCCTCCAGCTCGGCCAGGACCGCGCTCAGGTAGCCACCGGGCGACTGCAGCAGCTCGATCGGCGCCGGCGCGCACGGCTGGGCCTGACGCAGCACCAGCCGCGGCTCGATCGCCCCGTTGTAGGCGTTGCGCTCCAGGCGGAAGGTGGCGTCCAGCGGCTGGGTGGGATCGTCGGCGACGCGCCCGTCGCAGCCGAAGGCCACCGCCCGGGCGCGGGCCCCGCCCGAGCTGACGGTGAAGCGGGCGTGGCGGCCCTCCCCCATCGGCCGCACGTTGTCAAAACGCGCGCCGGGGACCAGCAGCCGCGGCCCCGGGTTGCCCATCCCGCAGGGCTCGAGCGCCTCGAGCTCCTCGGCGAGCGCCAAGCCGAGCTCGGATCCGGAGACGACCGCGTCGACGCGCTCCACCGGCTCCAGCATCTCCGGCGTCAGCACCGCCGCCGCGTGGGCCTCGAAGGCGGCGCGGAAGCCGTCGATCGCCGGCGCGTCGAGAGTCAGTCCCGCGGCCGCACGATGACCTCCGTAGCGCTGCAGGTGCTCGGCGGTGGCGTGCAATCCGCCCAGCAGGTCGAAGCCGGGGATGCTTCGGCCCGAACCTGTCCCCTGCGCGCCCTCCAGCGCGATCAGGATCGTCGGCCGGTGGTAGCGCTCGACGATCCGCGAGGCCACAATTCCCACCACCCCGGGGTGCCAGTCCTCGCAGGCCAGCACGTAGGCGCTGCGCGGGCGCAGCGCCTCCAGCTCACGTACCTGGGCCTCGGCCTCCCACAGGATGCGCTGCTCCACCGCACGGCGCTCGGCGTTGACGCAGTCAAGCTCGACGGCGATCGCCTTGGCACGCACCGGGTCCTCGCACAGCAACAGCTCCAGGCCGGCGTCGGCGCGTTGCAGCCGACCGGCGGCGTTGATCCGGGGCGCCAGGCGAAAGCCGAGCGTCCCGGCGTCCAGGGCGCTGGGATCGGCTCGTGAGACGGCCATCAGCGCGCGCAGCCCCGGCTTGCCGGTGGCCGCCAGCGCGGTCAGGCCGGCGCGCACCAGACGGCGGTTCTCGCCCTGTAGCGCCACGAGGTCGGCGACCGTGGCCAGCGCCACCAGATCCAGGTCGTCCTGCGCGGTGGCGGCGCCCAGCGCCAGGGCCAGCTTGTAGGCCACGCCGGTGCCGCACAGGTCGGGGCACGGGTAGCCGCACACCGCCGGGTGCACGATCGGACAGTCGGGCAGCCGGCCGTCGGCCCGGGGCGCGTGATGGTCTGAGACGACCACCTCCAGGCCGCCCGACCGGGCGGCCTGCACCTCCTCGACGGCGGTGATCGCACAGTCGACGGTCAGGATCAGCGCCACGCCGCGGCCGGCCAGTCGCTCCACGGTGGCGATCGACAGTCCGTAGCCGTCCTCGATGCGGCTGGGCAGAAACCACCCGACGTCAGCGCCGAGGCTGCGCAGCGCCCGCACCATGATCGCGGTCGCGCACACGCCGTCGACGTCGTAGTCGCCATGCACGACGATCCGGCCGCCGGCGGCGATCTGGGCGTGGATCGTGGCCAGCGCCGCCTCGATTCCGCTGAACGCCGTCGGGTCGTGGCGCTCGTTGGCAGCCAGGAAGATGTGAGCGCGGCCGGGATCGCCGAGCCCGCGGCGGACCAGCACCTGGGCGAGGACGTGCCCGATCCCCAGCTCGCGCTCGAGCGCCAGCGCCGGCTCCAGCGCGTAGGCGGGGACGTCGATCCGGGGCTGGACCGCGGCGCCGGCGGGGGCGGCATCGGCCGGATCCTGCACCGCGCGCAGCGGTCGGCAAGGCGCGGCGGTCGCCGGAGGTCCGAGGAGTTGCGCTGCCTGCGCCATCGCGCCAGCGTAGGTGCCGGGTCAGACGGACTTCGCCCGCCCGCCCGGCGGTGACGGCAGGCGCTAGTGCGTGTAGCCGAGCCGGCCCAGCAGCTTCTGCAACTGGCCGACGAACTTCTGGGCGCTCGGACCGCCGAAGCTCTTCGGCACGCCGAGGTGGCCGGCCTTGAGCGCCCCGGCCAGCTGGGACTTGACCAGGGCCGAGCGACCGAGCAGGTACTCATCGGCCGCCCAGGCGGCGATCAGACCGCGCCCGTTGCGGAAGTTGTGGCGAAAGGCAGTCAGCCACCTCGCCGCGTCCTTCGTGATCCGCGCCGGATACTTGCGGGTGACGTCGTGGAACCGGTGGCTGGAGAAGGCGAAGATCTGGACCGGCGCCGGCGAGTGCGCGTAGTCGGTGAAGCCGGCGTTGGACAGGCGGGCGTCGGCGGACAGGAACTCGAAGTTGCGGTCGCCGTTGAGGTCCACGATCCGCGCGCCGGCGTCGGCGAAGTCGTGCTCGGTCTTGACGAAGGTTCCCGTTCCGGGGTCCAGGCTGAAGACCTGATCGACGAAGCAGCAGTGCGCGCCGCCGCTGTAGAGGCCGAGGACGACGTCGGGCAGGCCGTTGGCCTGCAGGGCGAGCGCGCGCAGCGGCGTGGAGGTGCTGCCGATTCCGATCGTGTCGCAGCCCGGAGGGCACGCGGACGATTTGACGAACTGGTCGTACTCGGTCGTGCCGTTGACCGCGATCTTCAGCTTGATGCGCCTGTGCAGCCCTCTGCCCGAGGTGTTTATCGAGGCGTCCACGTGATAGCTGGTGGCGCTGCGGGCGTTGTTGGCCAGCGCGGAGCCGGTCGACCCACCCACCGTCAGCAGCGCAGCCGTGAGGATCGAAACGGCGATCGGTCGAAAAGGCTTCATCGGCGGCGAGATGCTACAGCCCCACCCGCACGGACACAACGCACAGGTTCCGTCGGACAGTTTCGACCTCAGAGCTTGATCGCGCCGCCCCCGCCGGCGCGCTCGCGCCGGGCACCCTCGAAGTAGACCACCGCCATCCCGATCAGAGCACCCGGGATCGCCTCCAGGGCGGTCGTCAGATGCGTGTCGTGGCGGCCGGGGATGTGTAGGCCGTTGACGAGGAACCCGAACACGGCAGCGCCGATCAGGGCGCCCACGAACGCACCGACGATCCCGCCCCAGTAGCGGTCGGGCAGCCAGATCGTGAAGTGCCACAGCGCCAAACCCATCATCACCCACGCGAGCATGGCCATCAGCGGTGCCTCCCGTGACGGCGGTTGCGCGAGCGTGACTTGGACGGCCGCGACGGCTTCTCGACGGGGGCCACCCCGTCGTTCTCGGCCTCATCGGGCGCCGGACGGTAGCCCTTGGCGTCCTCGGAGCCGCCGTTGGCCTGCGGTGCGGCCGGCTGCTCCGCCGGCGC
Source organism: Solirubrobacteraceae bacterium (assembly GCA_017882405.1). The sequence continues at coordinate 5,114 of JADGPO010000025.1, forward strand.
CGCAGGTTCGGGCGCTGCGGGCTTGGCCGCTCCCGGCGCGGGGGGGCTGGGAGCGGCGGCCGAACCGGACGAGGAGCGACGGCCCCGGCCCCGGCGGGGACGCTCGGGGGCCACGTCCTCGTCCTCCTCGCGGTGGGCCAGGCGCTTGGTCAGCGTTGAGGTGCGATGGGTGGGCTCACGCTCGATCTCGAGGTCGCGCTTCATCTGCTCGAACTCGGCCGCCGAGACGTTCTCCGGATCGGGCTCGGTCAGCCGCCCGGCGCGGCGCCGCGCGGCGCGCTCGCGGGCCGGCTCGATATCCGCGCCCGCGGCCGCGTAGGGAGCCACGAAGCCCTGGTCGGCGATGATCCGGTCGCGGCGGTGGCGGTAGGTGGTCTCGCGCTCCTTCCAGTGGGTGAGCACCGGCGAGGCGATGAAGATCGAGGAGTAGGCACCGGAGGCGACGCCGATCAGCAGCGCGAAGGCGAAGTCACGCAGCGTCGAGCCACCGAACAGCAGCAGGGCGATGATCGGCAAGAGCGTGCACGAGGTGGTGGCGATCGACCGGGTCAGCACCTCGCTCATCGAGCGGTTGACGATCTGGGAGAACGCGGCTCGCGGCATGCGGGGGATGTTCTCGCGCACGCGGTCGAACACGATGATCGTGTCGTAGAGCGAATAGCCCAAGATCGTCAGCAGAGCGGCCACCGTGTCCACCGTCACCTCCCGGCCGAGCAGGGCGTAGACGCCGGCAGTGATCAGCAGGTCGTGCATCAGCGCGATCAGCACGGGCACCGCGAACTTCCAGTCGAAGCGCAGCGCCACGTAGGCGGAGATCACCAGCAGCGAGGCGATGATCGCCACCACGGCGCTGTTGGCGATCGTCTTGCCGAACGTCGGGCCGACCGAGGTGGCATCGATCGGATGGACTAGGCCGAAGCGGTTCTGGAGGGCGGCGCGCACCTTCGGAACGCCGTTGGGACCGAGCTTCTTCGCCGAGATCTGGAACACCTCGGAGCCCAGTGCCTTGTTGGTGACCTTCTGTACCTGCGGCGTGGCCGCTCCCGCCGACGAGATCACCGAGGACACCTGTGACTCGGTGGCGGGCTTCTGCAGCGAGGCCGTGATCCGGGTCCCCGAGGTGAAGTCGATCCCCAGGTTCAGGCCGCGTCCGCCGATCGCCAGCGCCCCGATCAGCAGGATCACGCCCGACAGGGAGAAGAAGTACCTGGAGGAGCCCATGAAGTCGAAGTGCCAATCGCGCTTCTTCTTGCCGGCGCCGAGCGCCGAGGGCCGCGCGATCGTGCGCGAGTCGCCCATCGACATGAGGATCGCCTGCGTGGCCAGCACGGCGGTGAACAGGGACACGATCGTGCCGATGCCCAGCGTGAACGCGAAGCCCTGGACCTCGGCGGTGGCCAGCACGAACAGGATGAACGCGGTCATGATCGTGACCACGTTGGCGTCGATGATCGCCGTCAGACCCTTCTTGTAGCCCGTCGCGATCCCCGCGCGGATCGAGCGTCCGGCTCGGATCTCCTCCTTGACGCGCTCGAAGATCACGATGTTGGCGTCGGCCGCCACCCCGATCGTCAGGATCAGGCCGGCGATCCCCGGGAGCGTGAGCGTGATCGGGATCAGCTTGATCAGCGCGTAGAAGTACATCGCGTAGATGATCAGCGCCGAGGTCGCGATCAGCCCGAGGAGCCGGTAGTAGAAGATCAAGAACAGCGCGACTACGACCAGGCCCGCGGCCCCCGCGATCAGCCCCTGGTGCAGCGCCTGCGCGCCCAGCGTGGCCGACACCTGGGACTCCGAGATCCTCACCAGGTTGATCGGCAGCGCGCCCAGCCGCAACAGGTTGGCGAGGTCCTGGGCGGTCTGGCTGGTGAAGCCGCCGGTGATATCGGCCCCGCCGCCGCCGGTGATCCCGTCAGGATAGGTCTGGAAGTCGATCGAGGGGACGCTGATCAGCTGCGTGTTCAATCCACCGCCGCCGAGCGCCACCGCGAAGTGCTGGTCCTGCTTGTTGGCCGCTCCCACCGGGCTCGAGACCGTGCCGCGGTGCGCGATCGCCGCCGTGACCTTCTGGAACTGCTTGGCGCCGAAGGAGTTGAACCCGAAGGTGACGTCCGGGCTACCGGACTGGTCGGTGGACGCCTGCGGGTTGGTGATATCCGAGCCGGTGAGCGCCACGTTGTCCTTGAGCACGTAGAACTGCGCCGACGGGCTCGTGGGCTTGATCTGGTTGTTGGCGCTGGGGTTGGCGGCCTGGAGAACGACCGTGCCCTGGGGAACGGCCAGCGTCTCCACCTGTGAGATCGAGACGCCCGAGGGCAGCTCTGACTGCAGGGACTGCCGGCTCGAGTCCGGCCCGGCCAGCAGGCAGTGCTGGCCCTGAATCGGCGTGGTGTGGCTCTGCTTGGCCACCGTCACGCAGGCGCTCGAGCCGGGCGCGCCGAACACGTAATAGAGCGGGCCCGAGCGCGACAACCGCTGCGTGCCGTTGTCGGGGACCACCGGCTGCTTGGAGGCCAGCTTGACCGCCTGATACAGCGGCACCCCGCCGCCGCCCGGCAGACCCGGCCCCCCGCCGCCGGACACGCCCTGGCTGATCGTCACCGCGTTGGGATCCTGCGCGTTGAGCTGGCCGGCGACCGGCTTGCCGTTGGGCGACAGGGCGTTGGCCTCCCAGTCGTAGAAGTACAGCCGGGCGGTGGTCCCCACCTCCTGCTCGGCGCGCGCCACGTTGGTGACGTCGGGCAGCCCGACCGTGATCTGGGTGCCCCCCGAGGTCTGGATCTCAGGCTGAGAGACGCCGAGCTGATCGACGCGCTGGCGCATGATGTCGACTGCGCGGTTGAGCGAGTTCTGGTTGACCGCACTCTGCGGGGTCGGCTTGGCCTGGTAGACGAGCTGGACGCCGCCCTTGAGGTCGAGGCCCAGCACCGTCTTCTGCGTGGCGATGACGGCCAGCGACGCGGCGATCAGGCCGGCGACGAGGAGCAGGACGAAGCCATGGCGCTGTCGATCGGACATCAGGGACGGATGCTAGAGGCCCGGGGCAGTGCGGGCGGAGCCGCCCGCACGAGCCCAGAGCACCGGGACCGCTTCTTAGTTGTTGCGGTAGCTGTCGGGAGTCAGCACGACGAGCAGGCCGCCATCCTCGTCGTCATAGGCGGGGAAGATGTCGGCCACCGCGTGCGCGGGCACGTCGTGCTCGGCGTTGACCTCGACGGCCTTGCCCTTCACCCGCACCTCCCACTCCAGCGCCGTTCCCACGTGATCTGTGCCGTCGTCGAAGCGCAGCCCAAGCACGTCGCGCACCGGCCGGCCGATCGCCTGCTCGGTCTTCAGGCCGGTCAGCTCGAACGAGCCGCGTCCGCAGTCGACGATCCGCCCATCGGAGTCGCAGGCGAAGAACGCGGCGTTGGGCGCCGGGTAGTAGTCGTCGAGCAGCTCGAACAGGTAGGCGAAGCCGCATTTGTCGCAGCCCCGAGCCTCGCGACGGAAGCCGGCGGTACGGTCGGCGCCCATCGACCGGTTGCCGCAGTGGGGGCAGATGAAATAGCGCTCTCGGGCCATCGGCGCATGAGGATAGACATCGCGCCCGCGGGACGACCCGGAATCCGGCGCCCCGCAGTCCGTTCTTCGCGCATTCTTAGCCTTAGACCAGGCGCCCCTGACCGGGCGGATCGAGCCCGAGGTGGGCATACGCCCGCGGCGTGGCCGCCCGGCCTCGCGGGGTCCGCTCGATCAGCCCCTGCTGCAACAGGTAGGGCTCATACACGTCCTCGATCGTGTCCTGCTCCTCACCGACCGAGACGGCCAGCGTGGAAAGGCCGACCGGGCCGCCGCCGAACTTCTGGCAGATCGTGCGCAGGATCTCGCGGTCGAGACGGTCCAGGCCCTGCTCGTCGACCTCCAGCAGGTCCAGCGCGGCCGACGCCACCGCCTCGGTGACGATTCCGTCGTGGCGCACCTCGGCATAGTCACGCACCCGGCGCAGCAGGCGATTGGCCACCCGCGGGGTGCCGCGGCTGCGCCGCGCGATCGCCGCCGCGCCGCCGTCCTCGATGTCGACCCCGAGCAGCCGGGCGGAGCGGATCACGATGCGCGCCAGGTCGTCGGGCGCGTAGTGCTCGAGCCGGTGTTGGATCCCGAAGCGGTCGCGCAGCGGCGTGGTCAGCAGGCCCGTGCGCGTGGTCGCTCCGATCAGCGTGAACGGCGGCAGCGTCAGCGTGACGATCCGCGCGCCCGCCCCCTGACCGACGGTGATCGGCAGCTCGCCGTCCTCCATTGCGGGATAGAAGGTCTCCTCCAGCGCCCGTGGCAGCCGATGGATCTCGTCCACGAAGAACACGGCCCGCGGCTCCAGCGCCGTCAAGAACGACGCGATGTCCCCTTTTCGCTCCAGCGCGGGCCCGGCGGTCTGCACGAACGGAGCGTTGAGCTCGGCGGCTAGGATCTGCGCGAGCGAGGTCTTGCCCAGCCCCGGCGGCCCGGCCAGCAGCACGTGGTCCAGAGCGTCACCGCGGCTCAGAGCGGCGGCGATCGAGACCGCCAGCTGGTCGCGGATCGCCTCCTGGCCGACGAAGTCCTCCAGGCGGCGGGGACGCAGCGAGCGGTCGAGCTCGTCGCCGGGCAGCTCGCCGGGGTCCGGCAGACGGGGCGTGGTGCTCATCGCCGCGCGCTCCGCAGCGCAGACGCGATCCTCATCGGCGCGCGCTCCGCAGCGCATGCGCGATCAGGTCCTCGGTGCGCTCGCCGCTGGCGCCGTCCAGCAGCTCGTCGATCTCCGCCGGGCTGTAGCCCAGGCCGAGCAGCGCCTCACGGGCCTGGGAGACCGGATCGTCGCTGCGCGCCACCGAGATCGCGTCGCCGGGAAGCACCGTTCCCGCCTTCTCACGCAGCTCGACGATGATCCGCTCGGCGGTTCGCTTGCCGACCCCCGGCGCCTTCAGCCGGGTCACGTCGCCGGCGGCGACCGCCGACAGCAGCTCACGCGGGGGAGCTCCCGAGAGCACCGCCAGCGCCATCTTCGGGCCCACCGTCTGCACGCCCAGCAGCATCAGGAAGAGGTCCCGCTCCTCCTCGGTGGCGAAGCCGTACAGGGCAAGCGCGTCGTCGCGCACCACCAGATGGGTATGCAGTAGCAGTTCGTGCCCCACCGCGGGCACGTGCTTGAGCGTCTCGGCGGACACAGCCAGGCGATAGCCGACGCCGCCGCAGTCGACCACGACGTGATCGGAGCGGCGGACCGCCACCTTGCCGGAGATCAGCGCGATCATGCGGCTCCGACCCAGCCCGCCTGCACAGCCCGGGCCAGCGGGGCCCGGTTCAGGTCGCAGATCGCCACCGCCAGCGCGTCGGCGGCGTGGTCCGGGGTCGGCACCGCCGCCAGGCCGAGCAGCCGGGCGACCATCCGCCCCACCTGGTCCTTGGCCGCGCGCCCGCTGCCGCAGACCGCCCCCTTGACCTGCTGCGGGGTATAGGACCGCGTCGGGATCCCGCGCTGGCCGGCGGCCAGCAGCACCACACCGCGAGCCTGGCCGACGGCGAACGCGGTGCGCACGTTGACGCCGAAGTACAGATCCTCGATCGCCAGCGCCGCCGGACGGTACTCGTCCAGCAGTTCGCCGACCCGGGCGTGGATGTCGGCCAGCCGGCGCTCCAGGGCGATTCCCGCCCGTGTGGAGATCACCCCGGTGTCCACGGAGTCCAGCCGTGAGCCGGTGGCGCGGACCACGCCGAAGCCGGTGCTCGCTGTGCCCGGATCGATACCCAGTACAAGCATGTGGGGAGACATTCTGTGCGTCCACGCGGACGCCTCCCCGGGCAGTTCGCCGGCCGCGCGTGAGAGATATCTGTCAGCGGGCCCTCGCCGGCGCAACCTCAGGCCGGTTTTGATGTTCTTGCAACTGTCAGCTCAACGAAGACCTCATCTCCCAGGGCCGGGGCAGGGGCCAGGGCGCCAGTCGCGCTGCGCTGCTGGCAGCTGCCGCTTGCCTGGTTGCTGGCCGCATTCGCGTTCGCCGCCGCGGCTCCGGGACTCGCCTCGGCCGCCGCACGCCGCACGCCGACGTTCTCGCCCCCCAACGTCGTGGTCGATGGGCCCTCGTCGGACATCTCGAGCCTCAACGGCCTCTCGATCGCCCGCGACGGCACCGGCGGGCTGCTCTATGTCAAGGACGTGGGCGGGGTTGCGCACGTGTTCGTCTCGCGTCTGCTCAGCGGCTCGTTCCAGCCCCCACAGCAGGTCGACACCGGTCTGGCGACGGCCTCCTCCCAGCCGGTGATCGCCGCCGGCCAGGGCGGACTCCTGATCATTGCGTTCGTCAACGGCGGTGACCTGTACGTGGCTCAGACGCCCAGCCCGCAGTCGCCGATCGGCGCCCCGAGCGCGCTGTTCGACGGCGCGAGCAACCCCTCGTTGTCGCTGTCGACCTTCGGCAAGGGCTATCTGGCGTTCACGGCGGTGGGGGACGCGTCAGACCAGGTTCGCGCCGCCTACTACTCGCAGGGCCAGTGGTCGCTGGAGGCCGACCCGCTCAACGCCGACCCCAGCGCCGACGCGGGCGTCAACGGCGGCCGGCCCGCGGTGTCCTGCGCCGGCGACGGGGTGGCGGTGGTCGCCTGGGGAGAGGGCGGGCACATCTACACGCGCCGGGTGACGGGCACCTCGCCCAGCGTCGTCTTCCAACAGGCCGATCCGCTGTCGGTCAACGGCTGGCGGGAGGTATCGAGCGCTGACCCGGCGGTGTCCAGCGGCGGAGACTCGAGCTATGCCTCCGTGGCCTTTCAGGAGGAGCTCACCGACGGGACCAACCGCCAGTCGCGCGTGCTCATGAACCACCTGCACGCCGGGCAGTACGACGGCGTGTTCCAGGCCGACGGCGAGGCCACCGGCGACCCGGAGGGCGCCGATCAGCCGCGGACCGTCGTCACCGAGTTCGGCGCCGGTTGGGTGACCTCCGAGCACGACCAGTCCCATGCCCTGTTCGCCACCGTGCTGGGCACCAACGCCGGCGCACAGGGGGTGCAGCGGATCGATTCGTCGAGCAACTCCTCGGCGCCCGACGCGGTCCCGGCAACCGCCGGCGTGGTCTCGACGCTGATCGCCTGGCAGCAAAGCCCGGGCATCAGTGGACCGGGCGAGATCCGCGTCCGCTACGCCGCCGACGGCGCCGATCTCGGTCCCGAGCAGGTGGTCTCCTCCCCCACGCTGGGCGCCAGCAACGCTGCCCGCGGCCTGGGCGCCGGCGGCGATGTGGCCGGCGACGCGGCGGTCGCCTGGGTCCAGGGCACCGGCGCCGACCAGCGGATCGTCACCGGGCAGCTGTACCAGACGCCGGGCAACTTCGTCCCCGCCCGCACGTTCCGCTATGCGATCAGCGCCGACCCCGTGCTGGCGTGGTCGACGTCGGCGGAGTCGTGGGGGGCGGCCCACTACGCGGTCCAGTTCGACGGCGCCCCGCTCGATCAGACCTACGGGACCGAGATCCGCACCGTTGCGCCGGTGGCCGACGGTCGCCACACCTGGCAGGTGAGCGCCACCAACCAGGCGGACCTGACCACCGTTGCCCGCCTGGCCACCGTCTTCGTCGACACGGTGGCGCCACAGGTCACGGTCAAGCTCAGCGGCCGGCGGATGGTGGCGCTCAAGCAGACGATCGCCGTCACCCGCTCCGATCCACCTCCTGCGGGGGCCGCCTCCGCCGTGGCGTCGGGACTCGCCTCCACCCAGCTGCGGTGGGGTGACGGCAGCGATGCCCAGATCGGACACGCCGCCACGCACACCTACAAGCGGGCCGGGACCTACACGGTCAAGGTCACCGTCGCCGACCGGGCCGGCAACCAGACCGTGGTCACCCGCAAGCTCACGATCAAGCCCAAACCCAAGCCGAAGCCGAAGCCCAAGAAGAAGAAGGCCAAGAAGCGGCGGCACACCACCCACCGCGGGCGGGCCGGCCTGATCGGGAGCCGGAGATGAGCCGGCCCGCCCCGGGCGATGCGCCCTTCCGGCTCAGCTCAGCGCCCGACGCACCTGTTGGGCGGCAGCCGCGGATCGGTCAGCTGGACGACGCGCCAGTGTCCCGCTCCGCCCACCGGCCGCTCCGTGGTCAGACGCGGGTCCACGTGCGCGGCCTCGCCGTTGGCGCCGTTGTGAGGACCGATGAAGTCGACGCCCGGGGCCCGCATCGCGGTTCCGACCTTCTCCAGCGTGACGCGCAGCTTCCAGGCCAGCGCGGTCTGCATCCCGTGGTTGACGGCGGCGAAGCTCGTCTTGCAGGGATACACGGCGGCGTGACCACCTACGGCGCGGACGGCCGCGCTCAGCTGACTCTGGGTGTCGGCGTCGGCCTGGTTGGCCGGGAAGGCATCGCGGGAGGCCGTGACGGCGCCGCTGGAGAACGGGACGCAGATAGCGACCAGCACCACGCCGATCACGATCGGGATGACGGGAGCCGGCGATGCGCCGCGCACCAGCTCGCCGGCGAGCAGCGCCAGGCGGACGATTCCGACGCCCCCGAGCACGGACGTCAGGGCCGCCGCCGGCAGGAAGAAGCGCTCCAGACCGGGGTAGCCGTCGAGCGTCATCCCGACCACGACCACCCACCAGGCGGCCACGGCCACGCCGATCGTCAGCAGCAGCCTGTCGCGGTCCTTGAACCAGCCGATCGCCACCGCGATCACGGCCGCGACGAGCGCGGGCGCCACCTGGAGGTCGAGCCCGCGGGCGACGACCGTCCGGAACGGATTGGAGCCGAGATGCCCGTTGTACTTCGCGGCGTGGCTGGCCGCCAGCAATGGGTCACCCGAGCCGACCCACGGCGGACCGAACCACAGCACGGGGATCAGCGCCAGGCCGGAGAGAATCGCCAGCCGCGGGACCAGATTCTTGAACTCCGGCACTGCAAACCACAGCCACAGGGCGTACAGGCCGATGAACGGCCACCACTCGGGCCGGATCAGCGACGCCGCCACCGCGAGCGCGAAAGCCTGCCCGTGGCGTCCCTCGAGGAACCGGTCCACCGCCCACAGCGAAGCGCCGATCAGGACCACCTCGGAGGTGCCGTGGAAGAAGTAGTAGAACCAGTCCTGGGTCAGCATCACGCCGGCCACCGCCAGCAGTCCCGCGACAGCCCCCGCGCGGCCGCCGCCGAGCAGGCGGCTGGCCAGCCGCCACGCGGCCACCAGTCCCAGCAGCCCGCCCCAGCGAGCGGTCGCCACCCAGAGCGTCGGCGCGGCGCCGCCGAAGAAGCCCCAGACCGTGGTGAACAGGAACGGGAGCGGCTTCCACGAGGGGCCGCCGCTGAGCACGAAGCTCAGATGCGGGTCCGAGACCTCGCGTCCCCAGACGATCCACGACCACGGGTCGTAGCTGGGCACGGTCGGCAGAACGGCCACCGAGAGCGCCGCCAGCACGAGGCAGGCGAGCACCGCCAGCACGGCCGAGGAGCCCGCGGCGCGGTGCAGGAGGCCGAGCGATGAAGCTCCGCGGGACTCGCCGGAGTCGCTGGAGCCGGTCGTGGGCGGCCGCTGGTGCGGCGAATCGACGGCTGACATCGGCGGGCGATTCTAGCGGCGAGTCAGGCCGGCAACCCCGTGCTAACCGACGGGCTCGGCGACACGCGGCGCCGGCCGTCCTCGTCATCCTGACCACCTGCCTGGCGGTTCTCGGGCTCGGTAGCGCTGTCGCCGGCGCCCGCACGACCCCCGGGCGCGCCACCGCCGACGCGGCCGCGCCCCCGACCTACGGCGCGCTGTACCAGGACGGTCCCACCGACCGCTGGCTGCTGAGCGGGCAATGGCTGTACCGGTCCGATCCCACGGACCAGGGCATCGCCGACGGCTTCTGGCGCAACGCGGCCAGCACCGAGGGCTGGGCGCCGGTGACGATTCCCAACTCCTTCAACGCGGGCGATCTGTCGACGGCCAGCATGAGCGGCTCGGTCGGGTGGTACCGGCGGGACTTCACCGTCCCGACCGGTGCCTTCGCCAAGTACGTCCCGGCGCGCTTCCGCAGCTGGATCGTGCGCTTCGAATCGGTCAACTACCGCGCCACCGTGTGGCTCAACGGCAAACCGATCGGCAGCCATGCCGGCGCCTATCTGCCGTTCGAGTTCGATCTGAAGGGCGTGCGCGCGGGCGTCGACCGGCTGGTCGTGCGCGTCGACGACCGCCGAGACGGCAGCGCGTTGCCCCCTGGCCCCCAGGGCGGCTGGTGGAACTTCGGCGGCCTGCAACGCGAGGTCTACCTGCGCTCGGTGCAGCGCGTGGACATGTCACCGGTGGTGGTGCGCCCGATCCTTCCCTGCCCCACGTGCGCGGCCACGATCCAGGAGCAGGTCTCGGTCCGCAACGTCACCGGCAGCCCCCAGACGGTGTCGCTGCAGGGCCGCTACGGCAGCGCCCGCCTGAACTTCGGCGGACATACCGTCGCGCCGCACGCCACGTGGGTGGCGCACGCGTCGATCGAGATCACCTCCCCCCACCTGTGGGCGCCCGACGATCCGTACCTGTACAAGGCCACAGTAGGCGCCTCTGACCAGGACGGTCGCGCGCTTCAGACCTACGTGACCCACAGCGGGATCCGCAGCATCGCGGTCGCCCCCACCGGCCAGTTGCTGCTCAACGGCCGACTGCTGAACCTGCGCGGCTTCAGCATCCACGAGCAGAACCTCCAGACCGGGGCGGCGCTTGACCCGGCGCAGCTGGCCGCGCTGGTCGCCTGGGACCGCGAGCTTGGCGGCGGGATCATCCGTGCCCATTACCCGCTCAACCCCGAGATCGAGGAGATGGCCGATCGCTACGGGATCCTGCTGTGGTCGGAGGTGCCGGTCTATCAGGTGGCCACCAAGTTCCTCACCCGCCCCGGCTGGCTGACGTCGGCGCACGCCTTCCTGCGCCAGAACATCCTCGTCAACCAGAACCACCCCTCGGTGCTGTCGTGGAGCATCGGCAACGAGCTGGCCACCCCACCCAACGACGCCGAGGCCCGCTACATCGCCGGCGCCGCCCAACTGGCCCACCAGCTCGACCCCACCCGCCCGGTGGGGATGGCGATCGAGGACTGGCCGGGCGTCTCCTGCCAGCAGGCCTACGCGCCGCTGGACGTGATCGGCGTCAACGACTACTTCGGCTGGTTTGACTCCGGCGGCGGCACCGCCGACGACCGCGACGCGCTCGGCCCGTTCCTGGACACGGTGCGCGCCTGCTACCCGAGCAAGGCGCTGATGATCACCGAGTTCGGCTTCGAGGGCAATCGCGCGGGGCCGGTCGAGGAGCGCGGCACCTTCGCCTATCAGGCGGCCACCGCGGCCTTTCACCTGAACGTGTTCGCCTCCAAGCCCTACATCTCGGCCGCGATGTGGTTCGCGATGCAGGACTTCGCCGCGCGCCCGGGCTGGGGCGGCGGCGACCCGCTGCCCGATCCGCCGTTCGTGCAGAAGGGGCCGATCGACATCAACGGCAACCCGCGTGAGCCGCTGTTCGGAACGCTGCAGTCGATCTACACGCACACCCAGCAGATTGCACCGGTGGCGGCGGCGACCCGCCGGCACGGGCACCGCCCCAAGCGCTAGCCCGACATCCGGCAGCGCAACAGCGTGGCGAGTACGCGGAAGCCGTCGCGCGCGGTGAGCTTCTTGCCGTCCTCGTTAGCGCGGGCGCGATAGTGGACCGGGACCTCGAAGATCGGCTCGTGGCGCTGCACCAGCCGGGCGGTGATCTCGGGCTCGATCGAGAACCCGGCGGCGCTCAGCCGCAGGCTCTTGAACAGGTCGGTCCGGATCATCTTGTGGCAGGTCATGATGTCGTGCAGGTACACGTTGAACAGCATGTTGCAGGCCAGTGTGACGCCCTTGTTGCCCATCACGAACATGAACGAGTGGCTGGTGTAGCCGTCGAACGCGCGCACCCCGAAGCATGCGTTGGTGCGTCCGTCCAGCAGCGGCACCATCAGCACGCCCAGGTCGGCGGGGTCGTACTCCAGATCGGCGTCGAAGATGCATGAGTACTCGCCGCGCGCCTCCCGCAGGGCAGTCTGGATCGCGGCGCCCTTGCCCTGGTTGTGGTCGTGCTCGATCAGGCGCACCCGCGGGCCCCAGTCGCGGTTACGCAGGATCTCCCGGGTGCCGTCGGTGGACCCGTCATCGACGATGATCAGCTCGAAGTCGGTCGGCAGCTCGGTGGCGAGAACCTCGGTGATCGCCCGCTCGGCGCGTTCGCGCTCGTTGTAAACCGGCATCAAGATGGAGAGCATCGGTGCGTGGATCAGGGTCGGCTGGACGGGCACCGCAAGGCAGCCCGCGAGGACGCGTCGATGCTAGCGAACGTCTCCGGCGTCGGAGAGGATGCCCCGGTGGACTTCGAAGCCGCGGGCCTACTGCACCGGGGACTACTACGGCAACTCGGTCAACCTGGCCAGTCGGGTCACGGGGGTCGCCCGCCCGGGCAGCGTGCTCTGTACGCAGGAGGTGCACGACGCCGCCGCCGACCGGTTTCAGTGGTCCACCGCCGGGCGCTTTCGGCTCAAAGAAGTTGCGGGACAGATGCGGCTGTTCCGCGCCCGGAAGCCCGCCGCGAGCCGCTAGCTCGGCCGGGGCACTAGGAGATCGAGTGCAGGTCGATGACGAAGACGAGCGTCGAGTTCGCCGGGATCTTGGCCTGCGCCTGGTTCTTGTAGGCCAGGCTCGGCGGGATGATCAGCTCGCGCCGACCGCCGACCTTCATCCCGACGAGGCCCTGCTGCCAACCGGGAATGAGGTTGGTCAGCGGGTCGGTGAGCGGCGCCTGGCCGGGGTGGTCCCAGGAGGCGTCAAACACCTTGCCGGTCTTGTAGACCTTGCCCACGTAGGCGACGGTGACCGTCTGGCTCGGGGACGTGATCGCCGGGCCGGTGCCCTTGATCAGGTCCTTGACGATCAGCTTCTTCGGCGCCGGGCCCGACGGCGGGCTGAACTTGGGCTCGGTCTTGAGCGCCGAGGGCAGCGGGGCGCTCGCCGTGCTGGAGGCCGAGGTGGTGGTGGCACTGGCGGACGCGCTCGCGGCGGTGGTCGTGTCGGCGGTGGCCCCGTCGGAGGGCGCGAGCACGATGCCCGGCGCTGTGGAGCTGCCGCAGCCGGCCAGCGCGCCAGTGAGCGCGAGCACGGCAAAGATGAGTGGGAGTGTCTTTCGGTTTGTCATGGACGTGCCCGAGGGTAGCGGGACCGCTCAGCCGGCGATCCGCTCCAGCACGTCGGCGTCCACGTCGAAGTTGGCGTGGACCTCTGAGACGTCGTCTGACTCCTCCAGCGTGTCGATCAGCTTCATCAGCCGCGCGGCGTCGGCCTCCTGAAGCGGCACCCGGACACGGGGGCGCTGCGTGACATCCGCGCTCTCGACCTCCACCCCGGCGTCGCTCAGGGCTCCCCGCACCGTGTTAAGGTCCGACGGCTCGGTGACGATCTCGAACACGTCGTCGTCCTGCGAGATGTCCTCGGCACCGGCGTCGATGGCGACCATCAGATCCTCCTCGTCATAGCGCGAGCCGTCGACCACGATCACCCCGCGCTTGTCGAACATGTAGGAAACCGATCCCGGCTCGCCGAGGTTGCCGCCGTGCTTGGACAGCGCGTGGCGGACGTCGGCCCCGGTCCGGTTGCGATTGTCGGTCAGCGCCTCGATCAGCAGTGCCACGCCGCCGGGGCCGTAGCCCTCGTAGAGGACCGTCTCGATCTGGTCGGCGTCGACGCCCTCGCCCGTGCCCTTGGCGATCGCCCGCTCGATGTTGTCCTTGGGCATCGAGGCATCGCGTGCCTTCTGCACGGCGAGCGCCAGCGAGGGATTGCCCTCGATGTCACCTCCGCCCTCGCGCGCGGCGACCGTGATCGCCCGCGTCAGCTTGGTGAAAGCCTGGCCCCGCCGCTGGTCGACGACCGCCTTCTTGTGCTTGATGGAAGCCCACTTGGAATGACCCGACATGGCCCGTCTAACTATAGGAGCCGTTCGAGTGCCCGGGGGTGATCTCGGTACCACTCGATCGTCGCTCTGAGCCCGTCCTCCAGCCCGGTCTGCGCCCGCCAGCCGGTCAGCGCGGACAGCTTGGCGGAGTCCACCCACTGGCGGTCGATCTCGCCGGGCGGGGCCCCTGACCCCCGGATCTCCGGCTGCACGCCGGTGCCCGCCAGCCGGCAGATGAGGGCGACCACGTCGCCGACCCGGTGGGGCTCGCCGCCGCCGGCGTTGAACGCCTCGCCGGCCGCTCCGCCACGATCCGGCGAGTCCATGTCAAGCCGTTCCCAGATCGCCAGATAGGCCGCCACCGCGTCCTCCACGTAGAGGAAGTCGCGCTCCGGGCTGCCGTCGGAGCGGATCACCGGCGCGCTGCCCGCCAGCGCCGCGCCGATCGCCTCGGGCACCAGCCGGGAGCGGTTCAGATCGCCGCCCCCGTACAGGTTGGCGAAGCGGGTGACCGCCACCGGCAGTCCGAAGGTGTGCCAGTAGGAGCGGGCGATCAGGTCGGCGGCCGCCTTGGAGGCGTCGTAGGGAAAGCGCGGGACAAGCGCCTGCTCCTCGCTGTAGGGGAGCTGTGTCTGGGGGCCGTAGGCCTTGTCCGAGGAGGCGACCACGGCGGCGCGGACACCGTGCGCGCGGCAGGCCTCCAGGAGCATCCAGGTGCCGCGGACGTTGGTTTCGAACGTCGAGCGGGGGGAGCGGTTGGCCACGCCGACCAGCGTCTGGGCGGCGAGATGAAAGACGCTGTCGACATCGTATTCGGCCAGCGCCCGGGCGACCAGGCCCTCGTCGCACACGTCGCCGCGCACCGAGTCGACGCGGTCGGCGATCCCCTGGAGCTCCAGCGCGGTGGCGGCCGGCTCGTCGCGGCGGATCACCGCCACGCGGGCTCCGCGCTGCAGCAGGGCGGCGGTCAGCCAGGACCCGAGCAGGCCGTGGGCGCCGGTGACGAGCACGGAGCGACCGCGCAGAGAGCCGCTTGGCGGACGGTCGCTCACACCGCGGCCCCCCACAGCTTCCAGGGCGCCTGGCCGCCGGCCCACAGATCGTTGAGGACGACGGCGTCCTTGTAGGTGTCCATGCAGTCCCAGAACCCCTCGTGCCGGTAGGCGCGCAGCTCGCCCTGCGCCGCCAGCCGCTGCAGGGGCTCACGCTCCAGCACGCTGTCGGGCGCCAGCAGGTCCAGCACGGCGGGCTCGAGGCAGAAGAAGCCCCCGTTGACCCAGCGCTCGGAGCGCGGCTTCTCGGCAAAGCCGCGCACCACCCCGTCCGCGTCGACCTCGGCCACGCCGAAGGGAAGCGTCGGGCGCACGACCGTCATCGTGGCCGCGCCGTCGTGCTCGGCGTGGGCGGCCAGGAGCGCCTCCAGGTCGAGGTCGGCCACCCCGTCGGCATAGGTCAGGCAGAACGGCTCGGCGGGGAGCTCAGCGGCGGCGTGGTGCAGGCGGCCGCCGGTCGGGGTGTCGACGCCGGTGGGCAGGCAGCGGATCTCGACGCCCGCGGCCCACGACTCGTGGGCGATGAAGTCCTCGATCTGCTCGCCCAGATAGCCGGTCAGCAGGAGGAAGCGATCGAATCCCTGGGCGAGATAGATCTGGATCACGTGCCAGAGGATCGGCCGCCCGCCGATCTCCACCATCGGCTTGGGGATCGACCGTGTGCCCCGCTGCAGCCGGGTTCCGCGCCCCCCGCACAGGATCACCACGCTGGGCCTCACGGCGGCGGATTATCCGGCATGATCACGCCGGCATGACGCAACTGGGCAACTCGGCCATCTTCAAGGCCTACGACATACGGGGCGTCTACGGCCAGGACATCGACGCCTCCACGGCGCTGGACATCGGGCGCTCGTTCACCCGCGTGATCGGCGAGCGGGAGTTCAAGCCGACCGGCGAGCTGAGGCTCGGACTGGGACACGACATGCGGCTGACCGCCCCCGAGCTGACCGACGCCTATCGCGAGGGCATGTGCCAGGAGGGGGCGACGGTGCTGGACGCCGGCCAGGTCGGCACCGAGATGCTCTACTACCTGGTCGGCTCCCGCGAGCTGGACGGCGGGCTGATGTGCACGGCGTCCCACAACCCCAAGCGCTACACGGGCGCCAAGCTGGTCGGCCGTGGGGCGCTGGCGCTCTCCGGAGATTCGGGCATCGGTGACGTGCGCGACCGGATCGCGGCCGGCCTGGGCGAGACTGGGTCCCACCCACCCGGCTCGGTCCAGGAGGTCTCCGTCTACGAGGAGTTCCAGGAGGCCGCGCTGCGGTTCATCGACCCCTCGGCGGTCAAGCCGCTGAAGGTGGTGGTGGACGGCGGCAACGGGATGGCCGGGCCGATGGTGGGACCGTTGCTGGAGCGCCTGGGCCTGGATCTCGTACGGGCCTACTTCGAGCCCGACGGCAACTTCCCCGATCACGAGCCCAATCCGCTGTTGCCCGAGAACCGCGAATTCATCATGGGCGAGGTGGTCAAGCGGGGCGCCGACCTGGGGATCGCGTGGGACGGGGACGCCGATCGCTGCTTCTTCATCGACGAGCAGGGCGCGTTCGTGGACGGTGACTTCCTCACCGCCCTGCTTAGCCAGTCGATGCTCGAGAAGGAGCAGGACGCCACGATCCTCTACGACGTGCGCGCCAGCCGAGCGGTGGCCGACACCGCGGCCGCAGCGGGCGGCCGGGCGCTGGTCAACCGCGTCGGCCACGCCTTCTTCAAGACACGGATGCGCGCCGAGGAGGCGGCGTTCGGCGGCGAGGTCTCGGGTCACTACTACTTCCGCGACTTCTA
>JADGPO010000152.1 GCA_017882405.1 Solirubrobacteraceae bacterium
GATGCCGAACTTCGCCACGCCCTCGGCATTGGTCGACACGGCGACGAAGTGCCGGCGGACCGCCGCCTCGTCGCCGAGCGCGCGCAGGCACCAGGCACGGGCGGCGTGCGCATTGGCCAGGGTCTCGAGCGTGGTGAAGGTCTTGGAGCAGACGATGAACAGCGTCTCCTGGGGGTCCAGGTCGCGGGTGGCTTCGACGAAGTCCGTGCCGTCGATGTTGGAGACGAAGCGGAAGGTCAGCCCGCGATCGGAATGGTGACGCAGGGCCTCATAGGCCATCACCGGTCCGAGATCCGAGCCGCCGATCCCGATGTTGACGATGTTGCGGATCGGCTTGCCGGTGTGCCCGGTCCACTCCCCCGAGCGCACCCGGTCTGCCAGCGCCGCCATTGCATCGAGCACCTCGTGGACCTGCGCGACCACGTCCACGCCGTCCACGATCAGCGAGCTGCCCTTCGGCATGCGCAGCGCCACGTGCAGCACGGGCCGATTCTCTGAGACGTTGATCCGCTCGCCGGAGAACATCGCCTCGGTGCGCCGCGCCAGCTGCGACTGCTCGGCCAGGGCGATCAGCAGCGACACCGTCTCCTCGGTGATGCGGTTCTTGGAGTAGTCCAAAAACAGGCCGGCGCCCTGGGCCGTGTAACGCATGCCGCGCTCCGCGTCCTCATCGAACAGCTCACGCAGATGGCGGGGGGCGATCTCGGCGAAGTGCTTCTCCAGTGCGCTCCACGCGGGGCGCTCGCGCAGCCTGGGGATGCCGGTTGTGCTCATCGGGCCTCCAGCGGTCGATCGGGTCGGTGGGTTGCCGACATTAGTCGCTACCCGGCGGGAGCCACCGCCACGGTGACCCGCTGGCTGGTCGGCGGGGCGGCCAGCTGCAGAACGAAGGTGTCGGGGGGCGATACGACCGCTGCGCCCCGCACGGCCACGAGGTAGCCGTGCGGGTACATGTAGGGCGGCACGACGATCTGGGTGCGGGCGTGCACCCGAGGGTCGACGCGATAGGTGAAGGTGAACCCGCGGGTGCTGGGATCGAACGTCTGCAGGCCGGGCGTCCCGGCGGTGGCGAGCGGATACGGACCGGCGAGCACCTGCGCTTTGGCCGGCCACGGCTGGCCGCTTCGCTGGCCGAGCAGTCCCTCGCCCGGTGCTCCGGTCGGGTCGTGCAGCTGCAGCGCCGACCAATAGCTCCATGAGAGCGACGCCCGGCTGGCGAGTCCGGCCACCTGGGCGATGTCGGGAATGCTGGGGCCGCCGCCGAACTCGTCCATGATCATCGGCGGACCTCCCGGCTGCAGCGTGCGGGTCCGCGCCCGTTCGGCCACGAGCCGGCCGAGAGAGGTGCGCTCGGAGCGCAGGCACACGGTGCCCGGGCAGCCGTAGACCCCCTGGGGCGGAGTGCCGTAGAGGTGGACGGCGAGCACCAGTTTCCTGAAGGGCAGCGACTCGGCCACCCCCAGCACCTTCGACGGCGCCAGCGACGCGGTCACCATCGGTTCGACGACCACGAGGTGCGTCGGATCGACCGCCTGGATCGCGCCGATCAGCCCCGTGGGCAGCGCCTGCACACCACCCTTCGCGCACGAGCGGGGCGCACGCGCACGGCCCGCATAGGCGCACTGCAGCTCGCGGTTGAAGTCAGGCGTGGAGAAGTCCGTGGGCTCGTTGAAGATCTCGTAGCCCAGCACGTTGCGGTCGCCGCGGTAATGGCGCGCGACAGCCTGCCAGACCCGCGCGAAGTTGCCCTGCAGGTCGGCTCGCACGTCGTTGCGCCAGAAGTGGCGGATGGCGGTCTCCACCGGCGTGGCGACGTAGGCGAAGCCCCAGTATGGGCTGCCGGCGAAGCGCAGCCCGTTGGTGCAGGTGGCCCACGGCGGTGCCCCCTCGCCGTTCCACGGCGACGGCCCGCGGCGGTCCGAGAAGGCCGAGCCGTAGACGTCCTGGTGCATGTCGATGATCACCCGCAGACCCGCGTGGGCCAGCAGCGCCACGATCCGGTCGGTGCGCGCCAGGTAGGCGCTGACCACCGACGCGCGGTAGGGATCGGCGGCGCCCAACGCGGGGAACGGCGTTCCGGCCCGGTGCCGGGCGCAGTAGCGCGGGTCGTTGGGCCCGGCGTCCCGCGGTCCGGGCTCCAGCCCCTGCCAGACGATCCCCAGGCGAACGATCGTGAAGCCCAGCTGGTGGAGCGTGCGGGCATTGGCAGCGGTGAAGCGGCGCCCGGGATCGCGTGCCGTGGGGGAGAGCACGAAAGCGAGGTGTGGACCGCTCGCCGGACCGACGCAGGGCGTGCCGGAGCCCTTCAACGGCCTGGCGCCGCCACCGCATTTGGCCGCCAGATCGACGCCGTGCAGCTGCAGTCGGCGACCGTGGGCGTCGCGCAGGAAGGGACCTCCGGGCGCGCGCACGCTCCCGATCTGAGCCCACGGGTCAGTGGGCGTGGTGGTAGCCGCGGCGTGCCCGACGAGCGTGCAGCCGCAGACCAGGGCAAGCAGCCAGCGGTGGCGCAGGGCGGACGGGATCACAGGGTGTGCCGGACGCTGTCGGCGCCCGCACTCTACTCAAGGCTTTGTGAGGCGTGCGGGCGCGCGGTGCTCCCAGGCGTCGGCCAGGAGCTCGGCGGCGAGCGCCTCGTCGGCCTCGGACAGCTCGACGTGCACGGCGGCCAGTCGCCGGCCCCAGTGAAACTCGGCGCACGCCTCGGGATGGGTCTGCACGGCGGTGAGGATGCCCGGCTCGTCGAGCATCAGGTTCATGTGACCCTCGTCCCACAGAGTGGCGAAGATCTTGCCCGCGACGCGAAACGACGGACGTCCATGGTGGTCGCGCTCGGTCGCCTCGGGCAGGGCGAGAGCCAGCTCGCGGATCCGGTTGGGCGTGACCACCGTGTCGCGATCCGCGTCAGATGGGCTGGGTCGCCAGCAGCTCGCGCAGTTCCGCCACGTCCTGCGCGTCCGGGCGCCAGCGCGCGGCGGTTGCGTTGGCGCGGACCTGCTCGGGTCGCGTCGCTCCGGCGATCACCGAGGACACGATCTCGTTCGCCAGCAGCGCCCCGATCGCCACGTCCAGCAGCGACACGCCGCGCGCGTCGGCGTACTGCTGCAGTGCCGCGATCAGCGCGAACTGCGCGTCGGTGGCGATCTGGTCTCGGCCCGACAGGCGAGCGCCCTCGGGACCTGCCTCGCCGGGCCGGTACTTCCCGGTCAGCAGCCCGGAGGCCAGAGGGAAGAACGGCACGAAGCCCATCCCGAGCCGCTGGCAGGCCGGCAACGCGTCCTCCTCGGCCTCACGGGACAGCAGGCTGTACTCGTTCTGGACCGCGCAGAACGGCGTCAGGCTGCGCTCGCGGGCGGTGGTGTCGGCCTCCTCGATCTCGGCGGCGTCGAAGTTGGAGGCGCCGATCGCGCGTACCATGCCAGCTCGGACGAGCTCGTCGAGCGTCTCCAGCGTCTCGGCGATCGGCGTCTGCCCGTCAGGCTGGTGATACCAGTACACGTCGATCACATCGGTGCGCAGCCGGCGCAGCGACGCCTCGATCGCCTGGCGGATGTAGTCGCGCGAGCCTCGCGGCCCCTTGCCGTCGCCCATGTCCATCCCGAACTTGGTCGCCAGCACGACCTGGTCGCGCCGACCCTGCAGCGCCGCACCCAGGTACTCCTCGCTGAGGCCGCGGCCGTAGATGTCGGCGGTGTCGATGAAGGTGACGCCCTCCTGGAGAGCGACGTCCACCACCTCGCGGGTCTGGGCCAGGTCAAGCCGGCGCCCGAAGTTGTTGGCGCCCAGGCCGATGACCGAGGTCTGAAGAACCGAGGGCCCGAGGGGTCGTGTGTCCATGACCCCGAGACTAGTGGTCCGGGTTCAGCACACCCGCGGGTCGTCGCGGCGCAGCGCGTCGGTGAAGCGCTTGGGGACTGCCGCGTCCTCGGCGCGCTCCCACAGGGTGATCACCACCAGCTCTTCGCCCTCTGGGCGGCAGACGTAGACGAGATCGCGGCGCTCGGAGTCGCACACCTCGATCGTCCCGCGCTCGCCCGGCTCGTGGCGGCCGGCGGCGTGCGCCCGGGCCACGCGCGAGGCGATCTCGCTCCTGGCGTCAAGCGTGCCGCGCACGCGCTGGCGAAAGCGATCCGCCGCGTGATCGGTGACCGCGACCAGCATCCCGCGGCTCAGGCGTAGGGGTCGCCCTTGCCCAACAGCTTCATCCAGCGGTTGGGCCGCTCGCGCTGATTGCGGACATGGAGCGTTCCTCCCGGACCCCGGGTCTTGATCCGCAGCACGGGCGCGCCCTCCACGGGGGGCGCCTCGGGGGCCTGGATCACCTGGCTGGCGAATGCGCCGCCGCCCGAGCGGACCAATCGTGAGCACAGGGCCAGATGCCTGACCGTGTCGTCGAGCGGGGCGGCGGTCGGGGCCGCGGGCAGGTCCGAGCCCAGGACGGCGAGATCCTGATCGGTGCGGGCGACCTGCGCCAGCCCCACGCGGTCCGAGAACTCTTCGAGCGTCAGCCGGCCGTCGACGACCGCTTGGCGCAGCAGCGCGACGGTGCTCTCGCGCTCGGTGTCGGAGGCGAGGATCGCCGGATGCTGCGGTCCGTCGCTCACGCTTCGAGCGTAGCGAGCGGGGGAAGCTTGCGGGCTCTTGCACCGATGCCCTTCCAGGCGTCGCCCTCGCTGCGCAGGCGGTCGCCGGCATCGGCGATCGTCCAGCGATCGGGCTTCAGTGCGCGGTCGGACAGCTCATCCCAGTGGATCGGCATCGCCACGGGTCCGCCCGGACGCGGCCGCACTCCGTAGGGCGCGACTGCGTGCTGGGCGTAGTTGATGCGGTTGACGTCGACGTAGATCCGCGCGCCGCGCTCGGCCCGGTGCCACTCGAGCGTCAGCTGCTCGGGATTGGCGGCGACCATCGCCTCGGCGAGCGCGCGGGCAAAGCCGTGGACATCGCCGAAGTCCGGGCCGCGGCGCAGCGGGGAGACGACGTGGACGCCCCGTGAGCCGGTGACCATCGCGTAGGCGGCCAGGCCGGATTCGCGCAGTCGCTCGCCCGCGTCCCGGGCGGCCGCCCGGACCTCGGCGAAGCCGATCCCCGGAGACGGGTCCAAGTCGATGATCAGCCGGTCGGGCTCCCACGGTCGGTCGGCCCGCGAGAGCCAGATGTGCGGAGTGATCACGTTCTGGCCGGCCAGGTACACCAGCGTCGCGGCGTCCCGGGCCAGCACCTGGGTCAGCGATCCGCCGCGCTTGGGCACCTCGACGGTGGCGATCCAGTCGGGGAAGTACTTGGGCACCGACTTCATGAAGAAGCCCGGCGCGTCGATCCCGTTGGGGAACGCCTGCAGCGCCAGCGGGCGGTCACGGACGTGGGGGATCATCGCGGCGGCGACCTGCTCGTAGTGGCGAGCCAGCATCAGCTTCGTGATCGGCGGGTCGGAGAACAGCTCCTTGTCGGGATGGGTGAGGGGGACCCGGCGGCGGCCGACGGTGAGCGTCTCGCTCATGATTCGCGCACCACCTGCTCAGCGGACTTGTCCTCGCGCAGCCCGAGGTAGCGCGGATGGCGCAGGCGCCCGGCCCGCGTCCACTCGGTGAACGCGACCTCGGCCACCAGCTGCGGCGTCACCCACGTGATGCCCGGCTCGCGGATCGAGTCCGCCGCCGCGAACGGAGAGGTCTCGCGGCTCAGCGATCGCAACCGCCGTCCCAGCTCCTGCAGCGTCTCGCGGTCAAAGCCTGTCCCCACCTTGCCGGCATACCGCAGCTGGTCGCCGTCGTAGTAGCCCAGCAGCAGGGCCCCGAGCTCGGTGCGGGTGCCCCGTGGGGCGGTGAAGCCGCCGACCACCAGCTCCTGTCCGGCCTCGCACTTGAACTTAAGCCAGTCGCGCGAGCGGGTCTCGCGGTAGGGGCTGTCGGCGCGCTTGGCGATCACGCCCTCCCAGCCCTGCCGGCAGGCGTGGGCGAACATCTCCTCGCCCTTGCCGTTGCGGTGGGTGCTCAGCCGCAGCGCGCCGCCCGTGGCGACCGCGTCACGCAGCAGTCGCTTGCGCGTCCGCAACGGCAGCGCGCGCAGGTCGAAGCCATCGAACCACAGCAGGTCGAACACGTAATAGAAGACCGCCACCTTGCGATGGCCGCGCTGGGCCAACCGGGCGAAGCTCGTCTGCCCGCGGTCGAAGGCCACGATCTCCCCGTCGACGGCGAACCGCGCCTGCGACCGGGCGGCCAGCGCGTCGCGCACCTCCGGGTAGCGGACGCTGAGATCCAGGTCGTTGCGCGAGAGCATCCGCACCGGGTCGCCATCGTCGGTGCGGATCGCGAGACATCTGATGCCGTCGAGCTTGCGCTCGAACAGCCACTCCGGATCGCTGAACGCCTGCCGGCTGAGGACGGCCTTCATCAGCCGGGCGTGGGCGGGAGCGGGCGCGGGCGCCACCAGCCGGCGCTCCGATTCGTCGAGACCCGGCAGCCGGCTGCGTGAGGCCATCGGCGGACAGCCTACCCACGAGCCACTGATATGGCGGGCCGGCGGGACTCAAGCGGGCGGGGTCAGCTGTCGATAGCAGGCCGTATAGGCCATGGCTGA
>JADGPO010000153.1 GCA_017882405.1 Solirubrobacteraceae bacterium
AGCTCGAACGGGGTCGCCTCGCGGGCCTGGCGGGTCTCCTCGTCGCCGACTCCGAGCTCCTTCAAGAGGGGCTTCTGGCGCGGGCGGCCCTCGTTCTCCATGTCCATGTGGGCGTCCAGCGCCAGCACCGAGCCGTCCTTGAGGTGGCCCAGCGGGTTGATCTCGGCCAGCGTCATGTCATAGGCGAGGAACAGCCGGGCCAGCCGGGTGAGCACGGGGGTCAGGCGGTTGAGCACCGAGCCGGTGACGCCCAGCGAGGCGATCAGCTGCTTGGCCTGCCAGTCGGAGAACTCGGTGCGGGTGGAGAAGTGCGCGCGGGCGACGTGGTCGGGATGCTCCTCGGCCACCTGCTCGATGTCGATCCCGCCCATGTCGGAGAAGAGCATCACCGGGCGCTTGCGGATGCCGTCCCAGACGACGCCGGCGTAGTACTCGTGCGCGACGTCGGCTCGCGAGTCGACGAGCACGCCGCGCGGCATGTGCCCGTTGATCTCGAGCGCCAGCACATGCTCGGCGTGGGTGGCGGCCTCGTCCGGGGTGTCGGCGAACTGCACGCCGCCGGCCTTCATCCGCCCGCCGGTCAGCACCTGGGACTTGATCACCACCGGGCCACCGATCTCGATGGCGATCTGGCGGGCCTGATCGGCGCTGGTGGCGAAGCCGTGCTTGGTCACGGGGATCCCGGCCTTGGCCACGATCGCGCGCGCCTCGTACTCGAAGAAACGCATGGGCGGCGCGAAACCCTAGCGAACATGTGATCGATTGAGCGGCGTGGTGGCTCTGTCGACGGCTGCCGACGCCGGCGCGACAGCGGTCGAAACCCGATCCAAACGAAACCCGTCCAGTTAGTTGGGTACTTTGTAATATCGCTGTCTCCAATCGACTAACTCAGGTTTAAGGAATCGATGACCAAACGACCCTATTTCGGGCGCGTGCGCCGGCTCGCAGCCCCGGCAACCCTGGCCCTCGCCGTCCTCGCGGTTGCCGGATGCGGCGGGTCCTCCGACGCCTCGACGGGTACCGGCTCCGCCAGCAGCGGCAGCGGTGCATCGGGCGCGAGCTCGGCGAAGACCCAGCTTCAGCTGGTCGGCTACTCGACGCCGAAGAAGGCCTACGGAGCGCTCACGGACGCCTTCGCGCAGACGCCCGCCGGCAAGGGCGTCGGCTTCTCGTCGTCGTTCGCTGCCTCAGGCTCCCAGAGCCGCGCCGTCGACTCCGGCCAGCCGGCCGACGTCGTCGCCTTCTCGACCACGCCGGACATGACCCGGCTGGTCAAGGACAAGATCGTGGCTTCGAATTGGGACGCGAACCCTGAGAAGGGGATGTCGTCGGACTCGGTCGTGGTGTTCGTGGTGCGCAAGGGCAACCCCAAGCACATCACCGGCTGGGATCAGCTCATCCAGAAGGGCGTCGACGTGGTCACGCCCAATCCGGCGACCTCCGGCAGCGCCCGGTGGAACATCATGGCCGGGTACGGCGCCCAGCTCAAGCTGGGCAAGTCGCCCGCCCAGGCCCTTGCCTACGTCAAGACGCTGCTGACCAAGAACGTCTCCGTGCAGCCCTCCAGCGCCAGCTCGGCGCTGCAGACGTTCACCAGCGGCAAGGGCGACGTGCTGCTCGACTACGAGTCCGACGCGATCGCTGCCGAGAAGGCCGGCGACAAGATCAGCTATGTCATCCCCAAGCAGACGCTGTTGATCGAGACGCCGATCGCGGTGACCGCCAAGACCTCGCACGCCACGCAGGCCAACGCGTTCCTGAAGTACCAGTGGTCACCCGCCGGCCAGACGATCTGGGCACAACAGGGCTACCGCCCGCTGGACAAGGCGGTAGCCGCCAAGTTCAAGTCGAAGTTCCCGACGCCGCCGCAGCTGTTCACGATCGACTCGCTGGGCGGCTGGACCAAGATCAAGGACCAGTTCTTCGATCCCGGGAAGGGGTCGATCATCAAGATCGAGCAGGCCGCCGGGGTGCCCACTGCCTCCAGCTAGCGCATCCGCCGCGGCTCTGGCCGTGGGACGTCGCAGTGGCTTGCCCGGGCGCGCGAGATCGCGCGCCCGGGGCGCCGGCAGCGGCCATCTCGGGATCGGCGTGGCGACGCTCTATCTGAGCGTGATCGTGCTCATCCCGCTGGCCGCGGTCGCCGTCAAGGCGCTCGGACAGAGCCCCTCGAGCTTCTGGCAGTCGGTCACGAACGCCCCGGTGCTGCGCGCGCTGGCCGTGACCCTTGGCATCTCGATCCTGGTGGCGCTGATCGCCGCCGTCATGGGGACGATCGTCGCCTGGGTGCTCGTCCGCGATGAGTTCCCGGGCAAGGGGATCATCAACGCTCTCATCGATCTGCCGTTCGCGCTGCCGACGATCGTGGCCGGGCTGACGCTGCTGGCGCTCTACGGGCCGGACAGTCCGTTCGGCGTCCACATCGCCTTCACCCGTGGCATCGTGGTGGTGGCACTGCTGTTCGTCACCCTGCCGTTCGTGGTGCGCTCGGTGCAGCCCGTGCTGCTCGAGCTCGATCAGGAGGTCGAGGAGGCCGCGGCGTCGCTGGGCGCCTCGGGCGCCGTGACCTTCCGCCGGGTCATCCTGCCCGCGCTGCGCCCCGCGATCCTCTCGGGCGCGGCCTTGTCCTTCGCCCGCTCGGTGGGTGAAATCGGCGCGCTGCTGCTCATCGCCGGCAAGGTGCAGATCGCCTCGTTCGTCATCTTCAACGACATCGAGTCCGACGCCCCGCGGGCGGCCGCCTCACTGTCGCTCGTGCTGATCGTGCTCTCGCTGCTCGTGCTCTTCGCAATCCGGCGGCTGGGAGGTCGCGTGGGGGAGGGGGGATGACAATTTCCACTCGCACCAAGTGGTCGCTGCGCGCGATCGCGCTGCTCTACCTGCTGCTGCTCCTGCTGTTGCCCGTCGTGGTCGTGTTCTTCAAGACCTTCGAGCACGGGTGGAGTGTCGCCTGGGGCTACATGACGACCCCGGCGGCGATCAGCGCGCTGTGGCTGTCGCTGCTGATGGCGGCCATCGCGGTTCCACTGAACACGATCTTCGGCGTCGGATGCGCGCTCGTCCTCGTGCGCCGCCGTGGCCGGGCGGCGGCGATCCTCGACGCGCTCATCGACCTGCCGTTTCTCGTCTCGCCGATCGTTATCGGCCTGGCGCTGACCCTCGTGTACGGGATCCACGGCTGGTTTGGCACGTTCTTCTCCGACCACGGCGTGCGGATCATCTATGCGGTGCCGGGCATGGTGCTGGCGACGATCTTCGTCTCGCTGCCGTTCGTCGTGCGCGAGGTGGCGCCGGTGCTGCGCGAGGTCGGCGACGAGCAGGAGCAGGCCGCGGCCACGCTCGGTGCCTCGTCCTGGCAGACGTTCTGGCGCATCACCCTGCCCTCGATTCGCTGGGGGGTGGCCTACGGCGTGATCCTCTCCACGGCGCGCGCGCTGGGCGAGATCGGCGCCGTGCTCGTCGTCTCCTCGCTGGTGGCGGGCCAGACGCTCACGCTGCCGCTGCTCGTCTACTCGCGCAACGACCAGGACCTCGGTGCCGGGGCGACCACCTCGGCCTACGCGGCGGCGACCGAGCTGGCCGTGATCTCGCTCGTGGTACTGCTCGTGATGACCGTCCTGTCACCCCGGAGGCAAGGGACCAAATGAGAATCGATATCAACTCTGTCTCCAAGCACTTCGGAGACTTCACCGCCCTGCAGGACGTGTCGCTGGAGGTGCCGGAGGGCTCGCTGACCGCCCTGCTGGGGCCCTCGGGATCCGGCAAGTCCACGCTGCTGCGGATCATCGCCGGCTTGGAGACCCCGGACACGGGCACGGTGGGCATCGACGGCAACGACGTGAGCCACGTGGTCCCGCAGAAGCGCGGGATTGGCTTTGTCTTTCAGCACTACGCGGCGTTCACGCACATGAGCGTACGTGACAACGTCGCCTTCGGGCTGCAGATCCGCAAGCGTCCCAAGGCCGAGACCCGCGAGCGGGTGGACGAGCTGCTCGAGCTCGTCGGACTGACCAAGTGGGCCGACCAGCGGCCGTCGCAATTGTCAGGCGGTCAGCGTCAGCGCATGGCGCTGGCCCGCGCGCTCGCCGTGGCCCCCAAGGTGCTGCTGCTCGACGAGCCGTTCGGCGCCCTGGACGCGGTCGTGCGGGCCGAGCTGCGCGCCTGGTTGCGGCGACTGCACGACGAGCAGGGCACCACCACGGTTCTCGTCACCCACGATCAGGAGGAGGCGATGGAGGTCGCCGATCGGATCGCGGTGATGAGCGCCGGGGCGATCGAGCAGGTGGGCTCCCCGCGCGACATCTACGACCGTCCGGCGACCGAGTTTGTGATGGGCTTCGTCGGTCCGGTCAGCCGCGTGGGAGGGCAGCTGGTGCGCCCGCACGACTTCAAGATCTCGCTGACGCGCGACGAGGGCACGATCGAGGCGCTGGCTCGGCGGGTGCTCCACCTCGGCTTCGAGGTTCGAGTGCAGCTCGTGCTGCCCGACGGCTCAGAGGCCTCGGCGCAGCTGACCCGCGCCCAGGCGGACGACCTCGAGCTCGCCGACGGCGACATCGTCTACGTCCGCCCACCGGCCGGAGTGGCGGTGGAGCCGGGGCTGCGCGGCGAGGTCAGCCGCGAGCCAAGCTCAGTTGGAGCCGGCGCCGCCTTCGACGCGCCCGAGGGCTGAGGGCGAGGGCGGCCTTGAGCTCGCCCTCGACCTCGGCCACCAGCAGAGGGGGCTTCGTGGTCGCGGGGTGGGCGTGGCGGTGATCCCCGACGGGCGTCAGCGCGTGACCCAGGCGCCCTCATCCTCGGTCAGTTCCGTGACCGAGGCGGGCAGGTGCGAGCTCGCGATGTCGGCGATCGTCACCCGCTCCAACACGCGCCGCAGGTTGGCCCGCACGGCGATCCACACCTGGGGCAGGGTCTCGGCGGCGCCGTTGTAGTTGGAATCCTCGGGTGGACCGCCGCGGACGCTGGCCAGCGGTCCCTCGACCGCGCGGATCACGTCGGCCACCGTGACCTCCTCGGCGGGCTTGGCCAGGCGGAAGCCGCCCTCGGCGCCGCGGTGGCTGCGCACCACGCCGGCGTGGCGCAGCTCCCCGAGGATGTTCTCCAGGAAGTTGAGCGGGATGCCCTGCGCGGTGGCGATCCGCTCGGCCTTGACCGGCTTCTCTCCGTCGGCCGCGGCCAGCTCGGCCACCGCACGCACGGCGTAGTCGGCTTTGGCTGAGATGCGCATCGACCTAGATTACGCCGCCGCCCGGGCGAATCCGTACGCCTCGGCCAGCTCGGGGTCCTTGTCGGCCAGCATCTCGGCCAGCTCGACCATCACCTTGCACTGCTTCCAGGTGGCGTCGTCCTGCATCTTGCCGTCGATCATGTGCACGCCGCGGCCGTCGGGGATCGCCTCCAGCACCTTCTTGGCGAACAGCACCTCCTCGGGGTCGGGGCTGAACACCTGCTTGGCGATGTCGATCTGCACCGGGTGCAGCGACCAGGCCCCGACGCAGCCCAGCAGGAAGGCCGCCCGGAACTGGGTCTCGCAGCCCACCACGTCCTTGATGTCGCCGAACGGGCCGTAGAAGGGAAGGATCCCGGCGCTCGTACAGGCGTCGACCATGCGGGCGATCGAGTAGTGCCACGGGTCCTGCTGCACGCTGGCGCGCGGGGCCTGCGGATTGGCGGCGTCCGGGTCCTCGATCGACCGGTAGCCGGGGTGACCGCCCCCGACCCGAGTGGTCTTCATCCGCCGGCTGGCGGCCAGGTCGGCCGGTCCGAAGCTCATCCCCTGCATGCGGGGGCTGGCGGTGGCGATCTCCTCCACGTTGATCATGCCCAGGCCGGTCTCCAGTAGCGCGTGCACCAGGATCGGGCGCTCCAGGCCGGCCTTCGCCTCCAGCTGGGCGAGCAGCCGGTCGACGTAGTGGATGTCCCACGGCCCCTCGACCTTGGGGACCATGATCACGTCCAGCTTGTGGCCGATCTCGGAGACCAGGGTGGTCAGGTCGTCGAGGATCCACGGCGATTCCAGGCTGTTGACCCGGGTCCACAGCTGCGTCTCACCGAGCTCCGTTTCCTTTCCGACCTGCACCAGCCCCGCGCGCGCCGACTCCTTGCGGTCGACGGGCACCGCGTCCTCGAGGTTGCCGAGCAGGATGTCGACGGTGGGCGCGATGTCGGGCACCTTGGCGACCATCTTCTCGTTGGAGAAGTCCAGGAAATGGATCATCCGCGATGGCTTGAAGGGAATCTCGAGGATCGGGTCGGGGGCGCCGATGGCCAGCGCCTTGCCGAAATCGCGGGGGTTTCGCAAGGTGTGTCTCCTGTTCGGGGACGTTTTACGCTACCGATTGTGTGGGATTTGCGGTGAGGAGGCGTCTCTGGTTGCCGCCGGCTGGCATCCTCCCTGGCCTCTTTTCCCCCGCCGCGACCATCAGGAGTTTTGAAACATGCCCCAGATCGACACCGACCAGGCGGCCCGCGAGGCCAGCGGCTCGCATCCCTACGGGCGCTACCTCGAGGAGTTCGAGGTCGGGGCGGTGTACAAGCACTGGCCGGCCAAGACGGTCACCGAGTCAGACGACCACCTCTTCTGCCTGATCACCATGAACCACCACCCGCTGCACCTCAACGACGTGTACGCCAAGCAGTCCCAGCAGGGGCGCAACGTGGTGGTCGGGCCGCTGGTGTACTCGCTGGCGCTGGGCATGAGCGTCTCCGACGTGAGCGGCAAGGCGATCGCCAACCTGGCCACCGAGGAGCTCAGCCATCCGGCCCCCGTGTTCCACG
>JADGPO010000026.1 GCA_017882405.1 Solirubrobacteraceae bacterium
GCCGAGCAGCCCTTCTCACGGAAGTGATAGCCGCTGATCGACACCGTGTTCCACTTCGGCACGCGCTCGTCGCAGTACGCGAACAGGTCGGTGGTCAGGCGGATCGCGCCCTCGGGCGGGTAGATGTAGTTCCCCCGCGCGATGTACTCCTTGAGAATGTCGTTCTGGGTGGTGCCCCGCAGCTGCTCGGAGGGCACGCCCTGCTCCTCCCCCACCAGCTCGTAGAGCGCCAGCAGCACGCTCGCCGGCGCGTTGATCGTCATCGACGTCGACACCTGGTCCAGCGGGATCTGTGCAAACGCGGTGCGCATGTCGTCGATCGAGTCGATCGCCACCCCGGTGCGGCCCACCTCGCCCAGGCAGCGCGGGTCATCGGAGTCCAGGCCCAGCTGGGTCGGCAGGTCAAAGGCCATCGACAATCCCGTCGAGCCCTTGGACAGCAGGTACCGGTAGCGCTCGTTGGATTCCTTGGCGCTCGCGTAGCCGGCGTACTGGCGCATCGTCCACAGCTGCTTGCGGTACATCTCGCGGTGGACCCCGCGCGTATACGGGTACTCGCCCGGCTCCCCTAGGCGCTTGTCAAGGTCGTCCGGGAGGTCGCGCGCGTCATACAGCGGGTTGATCTCGATCCCGCTGTCGGTGAAATGCCGGGGATCGTCGGGCCCGACGATCGGCGCGATAGTCCGATTCTCGTCAGCGGTGGCCATTCGTCAGGGGACATTACCGAGGGCGCGTGGGCGGGGGGCGTAGCCTTCAGGCGATGCAGGTGCGAATCCGACTTTTCGCCGGGCTGCGCCAGCGCGCCGGCGCCAGCGAGGTCGCGCTCGAGCTCCCCGACGGCGCCCGGGTGGCGGACGCGCTCGCCCAGCTGCAGCACGTGACGGGCGACGTGCCCGTGGTGATGGCAGTCAACCAGGAGTACGCCGACGAGCAGCTGCCGCTGGCCAGCGGAGACGAGCTGGCGCTGATCCCGCCCGTCTCCGGCGGCTCGGTGGGCGTGGCGCACGTGCGGGTCACCGACGAGCCGCTGACCCTGGATCCGCTGATCGAGCGGGTCCGCGATCCGCGGGCGGGCGCGGTGGTCACCTTCTCGGGCGTCACCCGCGAGGTGCCGCAGCTCGACTACGAGGCCTACGTGGAGATGGCCGAGCGCAAGCTGGCTCAGATCGTGGAGGCGGCGGTCGAGCGCCATGGGCTGTGCGCCGCCGCCGCCGAGCATCGGATCGGGGTGGTGCCGCTGTCCGAGCCCTCGGTGACGGTCGCCGCGTCCGCCCCGCATCGCGGGGAGGCGTTCGCCGGCGCGCGCGAGATCATCGACGAGATCAAGGCCCAGGCGCCGATCTGGAAGAAGGAAGAGGGCGAGTGGAAAGCAGGCACCAAGCCGGGCTGAGCGCCCTGCCGGCGGTGCACGAGCTGGCCGCCCGCCTTGACGCGCCCCACGCGCTGGCAGTGGCCGCGGCGCGCCGGGCGATCGACGAGCAGCGCCAGACGATCCTGCTTGGCGAAGACCCCTGTCCCGAGGCTCTGCTCGAGCGCGCCCGCGCGCACCTCAGGCCGTCGTTGCGACGGGTGATCAACGCCACGGGCGTCGTCGTTCACACCAATCTCGGGCGAGCGCCGTTGCCGGCAGCGGCCCGCGATGCGGTGGCCGCTGCCACCCTCGGGTACTCCAACCTGGAGCTCGACCTCGACACCGGCGAACGCGGCTCGCGCCACGCCCACGTCGCCGGGCTGCTGCGTGAGCTGACGGGCGCCGACGATGCGATCGTCGTCAACAACGGCGCGGCCGCGGTCCTGCTGGCGGCAGCGGCGCTCGCCGGTCCGGGCGCGACGATCATCGTCTCGCGCGGGCAGCTGGTGGAGATCGGCGGCGGGTTTCGCATCCCGGACGTGCTCGCCCAGTCGGGAGCGACGATGATCGAGGTCGGAACCACCAACCGCACCCGGTTGGCCGACTACGAGCGAGCGCTCACAGCCGAGGCCGTCGTGCTGCGCGTTCACCAATCCAACTTCCGCACGGTGGGCTTCGTCGAGGAGGTCGCGATCGAGGAGCTATGCGCGCTCGGCGTGCCGGTGATCGACGACGTCGGCTCGGGCGTACTCGCCCCCGGCGTCCCGGCGCTGAGCGACGAGCCTTCGCTGCGCCGGTCGATCCAGGCGGGGGCGGCCCTGGTGTGCTGCTCGGGCGACAAGCTGCTGGGCGGGCCGCAGGCCGGCCTGCTGCTCGGCTCCGAGCCCGCGGTCGCGGCCGCCCGCAACCATCCGCTGGCCCGCGCGCTGCGGATCGACAAGCTGTCGCTGGCCGCCCTGGAGGCGACCCTGGGGCTGTATCGCGACCCGGCGCGGGCCCGCCAGGAGGTCCCGGTGCTGGAGATGCTCGAGCGTCCGGCCGCCCAGCTTCAGGCAATGGCCGACGAGCTCTCCGCGCAGATCGGGGTGGGCGCCCGCATCGTGTCGACCGTCTCGCGCGTGGGCGGGGGCGCGCTGCCGCTGACCGAGCTGTCCGGGCCCGCGGTCGCCCTGCAAGGAGATCCGGGTGCGCTGACCGCCGCGCTACGCCACGGCGAGCCCTCGGTGATCGCCCGGATCCACGAGGGCCGGGTATTGCTCGACCCGCGCACGCTGGCCGCCCACGAGCTCGAACCGGTCGCGCAAGCCGCCCGCCGCGCCCTGGGATGACCCGCGGGCCATTGACGCTGGGGACCGCGGGCCACGTCGACCACGGCAAGACCGCGCTGATCAAGGCCCTGACCGGGGTCGACACCGACCGGCTGGCGGCCGAGCGCGAGCGGGGGATCTCGATCGAGCTCGGCTATGCGCCGCTGCGACTGCCGTCGGGACGGCAGCTGTCGGTGATCGACGTCCCCGGCCACGAGCGCTATGTGCGCACGATGGTGGCGGGGGCGACCGGCATCGACCTGTTCCTGATGGCGATCGCCGCCGACGACGGGGTGATGCCCCAGACGCGCGAGCACGCGGCGGTGCTGAGGGCGCTGGACGTCCAGCACGGGGTGGCGGCGGTGACCAAGGCCGACGTGACCGACCCGGCGCGCGCCGTGCAGCAGGCATCCGAGCTGCTTCCGGGTGCCGAGGCGATTCCCGTCTCGGCGACCACCGGGGCCGGGCTCGACCAGCTGCGGGCAGCGCTGGAGCGGGCGGCGGCCAACGCCACCAGCCGGGCGGTGAGCGACCGACCTGCCCGCCTGCACGTCGACCGCGTGTTCACCGTGCGCGGCGCTGGCACCGTGGTGACCGGAACGCTGTGGTCGGGCGAGATCGGGCGCGGCGACACGCTCCGGCTGCTGCCCGGCGGACGCGCCGTGCGCGTTCGCGAGGTCCAGGTGCACGACGCGCGACTCCAGCGAGCCGGGGCCGGACAGCGCGTCGCCGTCAACCTGGCGGGCATCGCCATCGCCGACGTCTCGCGCGGGGACGTACTCAGCGGCGACGGCGAGCTGAATGAGACCTACCGCCTCGACGCAGCCCTGGAGCTCGCCGACGAGGAGCCGGATGCGAGGGTCCACATCCACCACGGCACGCGGGAGACGCCGGCGCGGCTGACCTGGCTGGGCGGTCGCTTCTGGCAGCTGCGTCTGGAGGAGTCGCTGATCGCCGCCGCCGGCGACCGGTTGGTGGTCCGCCAGATCGCGCCGCCGGACACGCTGGGCGGGGGGACGGTCCTGGACGCCCATCCGCGCCGCCACGGCCCCAGCCGGCAGACCACCGAGCGACTGACCCGCATGGCGCGCGGCGAGCCGGCCGAGCCCGACGAAGCGGCCGAACCGGCCACACTGCCCGAGCGAAACGAGCCCGTCGGCCCGCCACCGCTCAGCCCCTCCGCCCTGGCCACCGAGCAGCGCCTGCGCGCCGGCTGGCTGGCACCGCCGCTCGACGCCGAGCTGGGCGCGGTCGACCTCGCCGCCCTGCGGAGCGCCGGACGCGCCGTCAGGGTCTCGCCCACGCTGCACTTCCACGCCGATGCGCTCGCCGAGGCCCAACGCCAGATCGTGGACCTGGCCGGCGGGCCCGGCGGATCGGTGACCCTCGCGCAGGTTCGCGACGCGCTCGGCAGCTCACGCAAGTTCGCCGCCGCCCTGCTGGCCCACCTGGACTCCGAGCGGGTGACGGTGAGGCGCGGCGACGAGCACGTCGTGCGCCGGGCGGCCGGGAATAGGTAGATTGGCCGCCATGCCCACGTGCCTCGTAACCGGCGGCGCCGGCTTTCTCGGCTCGCACCTGTGCGACGAACTGCTCGCCCGCGGCAACCGCGTCCTGTGCGTCGACAACCTCGAGACCGGTTCGCTGGAGAACATCGAGCACATCCGCACCGACCAGTTCGAGCACCGCCAGGTCGACATCATCGAGCCGTACTTCGTCGACGAGCCGGTCGACTTCGTCTATCACTTCGCCTCGCCCGCCTCTCCGATCGACTATCTGCGGCTGCCGCTGCAGACGCTCAAGGTCGGCTCCTACGGGACTCATCACACGCTGGGGCTGGCCAAGAAGCACCGCGCGCGTTTTCTCACGGCCTCCACCAGCGAGGTCTACGGCGACCCGCAGGTCCACCCCCAGCCCGAGACCTACTGGGGGCACGTCAACCCGATCGGGCCGCGCGGCGTCTATGACGAGGCCAAGCGCTACGCCGAGGCGCTGACGATGGCCTATCACCGTCAGCAGGGCGTCGACACCGCGATCGTGCGCATCTTCAACTCGATCCTGGCTGACGAGCAGGTCCTCTATGACGACGGCCGGGAGCTGCGGCGCGAGAAGGTCTCCGATCTAGCGGCCCGGCTGGCGCGGTATGCCGTGGCCGCGGGATACGTGGCCAAGTCGGCGCCGCGGGCGAGCGGCGTGGCATTGCTCGACACGGGGTTCTCACCGGCGATGGAGTATCCGCTGGAGCATTTCACGGTGCCGTCGTTCGGCCCGAGCGGTCAGGTCGTGTCGGCCCCGACGCAGGCGCTGATCGCGCATCCGACCGACGAGCGCTGCTACGAGATCCGCACGCGCTACGGCCGGTCGGTGAAGGTCACCGGGCATCACTCGGTGTTCGTGGAGGGCGAGGACGGGGAGCCGCTGGCCAAACCGGCGGAGGAGCTGGAGGTCGGCGAGGCGATCGCCATCGCGCGCCGGATCGAGGTGCCAGAGCGCGACCGGCGGTGGGTGAGCATGATCGAGGTCTGGCGCTGGACCGAGAACGATCCCTGGGACCTGTGCGTCGAATCGCCGGGTCTCGGCGAGCGTGCCTGGGAGCACCGCTTCGATCTGTTCGGGCAGCTGGTCTCCTACCGACGCAATCCGGGTCCCCACTGGCGCAACGGCGCCTGGACGAAGATCATCCGTATGCGCCAGTCCGATCGAATCCCGCTGCCCTGCTTCTGGGCCTTGGGGATCGACATGCCGGAGGATGCCCAACTGCGGATGCGCTGCGCCGGACGCAGCGTGCCCATGCCCAACCGGGTCGAGATCACCGACGAGTTTCTCTGGCTGCTCGGATTGTGGGTGGCCGAAGGCTCATCGCATGAGAAGGGCAAGAACGCCTTCCTCACCCTGAGCGGTGAGGCGGAATTGCTCGAGCGTGCCGCAGAGGTGTTCGAACGCCAGCTCGGGCTGCACGTCGTCCGCGTTGCCGGCAGTGCCGACCGCGCGGCCGGGATCTTCATCCATTCCAAGCTGCTGCTGCGGCTGATGGACTTTCTCGGTTTCGCCAACAACGCCAAGCGGATCCCGGGCTGGATCCTCGGGCTGCCGCTCAGCCGGCTCAAGTGGTTCATCGAGGGCTACCGCGAGGGCGACGGTGTGCATTCCGGCAAGCTGTTCGAGAGCGGGATCAAGCACCAGTTCTCGACCATCCACGAGGAGCTCAAGGACGACCTGATCGTCGCCTTCGCGCGCTTCGGGCTGGTGCCCTCGGTTGGGCGCTACGAGACGACCTTCAAGCTGACGACAGGGGATCGGCGGTACCCGTTCTGGGCGCTGGCGCTTTCCAACGTGTCCCCGTGGAGTCCGCTCGAGTGGGATCGCGGCGTGGTCCAGCACCTCAACGCGCGCACGGTCGGCGACCTGGTGTGGGCCCCGATCCGAGAGATCGTGGAAGTCGAGGCGACCGATCTGGTCTACGACTTCTCGGTGCCCGAGCTGGAGAACTTTTGGGCTGGCACCGGAATTTGGTGCCATAACACCTTCGGCCCTCGAATGAGACCTCACGACGGCCGGGCGATCCCCACGTTCATGCGCCAGGCGCTGCAGGACCGTCCGATCACGGTGTTCGGCGACGGCTCGCAGACGCGCTCGTTCTGTTTTGTCGACGACCTGGTCCGCGGGATCATCGCGCTTTCGGAGTCCGGCTACCACGACCCGGTGAACATCGGCAACCCCAAGGAGTTCACGCTCCTGGAGCTGGCCAAGACGGTGATCGAGGTCACCGGCTCGAAGTCCGAGATCGTCTACGAGGCGCTGCCCACCGATGATCCCCAGGTGCGCCGACCCGATATCTCAAAGGCCCAGGAGCTGCTCGGCTGGAACCCCGAGGTCGAGCTGCGCGAGGGGCTGCAGCGCACCCTGGCCATGTCCGGCGCCGTTGCCCTCGTAGGGTCGGCCCGCTGAACCGCTGCAATAGCGGTTCGCACGCAGGTCCGGTACCAGATTCCTCGTAACTTCGGGGAGCGGATACCGTTACGGCTACGTGGGGGCTAATTCAGCGTCTGCCCTGCAACGTGACAATCGACCAAAAACAGGCAATCCACAGCCGTACGACGGGGAGGCATACGGAGCGTCCGCCTGCCCCGCTCGCGCTGCCCGAACGCGACGTGCGGCGCAAGCGCCTCCCGCTGCTGAGCTTCCTGCTGCGCCGGGAGACGCTGCGGCGCATCTCGCGCGTGGTGTCGCTGCTGGCGATCGATTTCGTCGGCGTGACCGCGGCGATCTTCAGCGCGCTGAGCGTCAAGCTGGCCCTGCGCGGCAGCTTCAACATCGACAACGCCTGGGGCAACACCCGCTCGGCGCTGGCCTTCGCCTATCTGCTGACCGTGCTGATGTTCGCGCGCGCCGATCTCTACGCGGATCGGCCGCGCCGGCCCGGGCTGACGAAGATCGTCTCCGCGCTGTTCCAGGTGACCGTGCTCGGCCTGGTGTTCGCGCTGGCCAACGGTGACCACTTCTCCAGCTACTTCCTCTTCTACGGCTCGCTGTTCTTCGGGCTCGTCTACATCTCGGGCCTGCGCGAGATCTACACGCGGATAACCGGCTGGCTGCTGGAGCAGGCCGGCTACCGGCGCCGGGCGCTGCTGGTGGGCTCGGGCCGGCACATCGACGCCGTGGCGCACGCGCTCGGCGGACGCTCGCGCACGAACGTGGACCTGGTGGGCTACATCTCGCTGACCCCGCGCCCGCAGAACGGCCTGCGCTCGCTGGGCAGGCTGGACGACCTGACCGAGATCCTGGGCGCCGAGCGCGTCGACGAGGTGATCATCGCCGACCCGGAGTTCCCCCAGGAGCGAGCGCTGGACCTGGTCGACCGATGTCACCAGAAAGGCGTGACCGTCCACGTGGCTCCGTCGACGATGGAGATCCTGATCGACCGCGCCGAGTTCAGCCCCGGCGAGTCGGTTCCGCTGTTCACGCTGCGCCCGCCCGTGTTCGACGGGGTCCAGTTCGCCGCCAAGCGGACGTTCGACCTCGTCCTCGCCTCGGCCGGCCTGCTGCTCATCTCGCCGCTGCTGCTGGTCTCCGCGATCGCGGTGAGGCTCTCCAGCCGCGGCCCGATCATCTACAGCTCGGTGCGCCCCGGCATCGCCGGCAAGCCGTTTCGCTGCTTCAAGTTCCGCACGATGCGCGTGGACACGGATTTGTCAGAGGACGAGCTGGAGCAGCTCAACGAGTCCAGCGGCGCGCTGTTCAAGATTCGCAACGACCCCCGGCTGACGGCCGTCGGGCGCCTGCTGCGCCGCTTCTCGATCGACGAGCTGCCGCAGCTGGTCAACGTGGTACGCGGCGAGATGTCGCTGGTCGGTCCGCGACCGCTGCCGATGCGCGACTTCGAGCGCCTCGAGGAATGGCACAAGAAGCGCTACCTCGTGCTGCCGGGGATCACCGGCCTGTGGCAGGTGTCGGGCCGGGCCGAACTGGACTTCGACGACCTCGTGCGGCTGGACTTCCTGTACCTGGAGCGCTGGTCGATCTTCCTGGACCTGTCGATCATGATCAAGACGATCCCCGCCGTGCTCACCCGGCGCGGGGCATACTGACCGTCGGCGAAAACGACGCCCCGGCCGTGTAGGCTGCGCCCGGCATGCCGCCCACCGACCGGTTCGTGATCAGCTTCGCCGCCGAGCCGCCCCAGGAGTCGCTTCCCTACGGGCGCTGGGCCGACACGCTGCGCGATTACTTCCTCGCCGCCTGCCGGCAGATCGACGCCGACGGCGAGGACCTCGGCGAGGCCGGCGACATCGCCTGGTTCCCGGACCGCACCTACTGCGGCCGTACGTACGTGCCGGCGGTGGCGCGGACCACCACGGGCTATGAGCTGTTCGGCTACGTGTCCTTCAGTGAGGGCTCGGGCGACGGCGGGCGGGCACCGAGCGAGTTCGAGGCGGTCGCCGACTTCACCTCGGAGACGGCGGAGGCCAATCCCGACTGGAAGCTGGACCTCAACGACGACGTCGTGGGCGAATGGCGCGGCGACCAGGGCAACCACGCCGAGATGACCCTCGTGTGGGGCGTTCCGCTGATCCCCGGCGGCGCGGTCGTGACCGCCGAGCTGGCCAGCCTGGCGGTCGATCAGTGCACGGTGGTCGAGGAGCGCTTCACCCTGCTGGCGCCCGACAACTACCGCTCGGACTACCTCGAGGTCAAGCTGTGGGACAAGCGCGGCTCGGAGCTGGCCTCGGAGTCCCTATACGTCGAGGAGGACGACGACGACGACGACGAAGGCGAGAGCGACCGTCCCGGCCCCCACCAGGAGGACGGCTGGGCTTAGCCACGGCTCGGGGGCGGCCGGCAGCCGACCAAGCAGCTAGACCGACTCGGCGCCCGTGGGCTCAGCGGCAGCGGCCCGCGCGGAGGCCCGCCGGTGGGTGAGGGCCAGCGGCAGCTGGGTCGCGACCTCTTCGTCGGTCAGCGGGTAATGGCAGGCGGCCACCCCGCCGCCGGGCTTGCGCTCCAACAGCGGTTCCACGTCGGCGCACAGCGGCTGGGCCTTGGGACAG
This sequence comes from Solirubrobacteraceae bacterium, assembly GCA_017882405.1. Next base: position 9,207 of record JADGPO010000026.1, read on the forward strand.
CGGGTGTGAAAGCGGCACGCCGAAGGCGGGTTGGCGGGGCTGGGCACGTCGCC
>JADGPO010000154.1 GCA_017882405.1 Solirubrobacteraceae bacterium
ATCGCCAAGTGCCTGCGGGGTGAGTCGTGGATGCAGCGGTTCATCCGGCAATACCCGGAGACCATGGCAGGGACGGTTCCTGACGGGACGACGGGCTTCTCTTCATGGGTGGAGCTGGTCAAGCCCCGGAGCAGAAAGCGAACGCCCGGCACAGCGCTGAGGAGCATCGAACAGAGTCCTGAGCTCCGAAGTATCTCGGACCATCTTCGTGCGCGTTCTTGCACGTTTAGAGGTCATGTAGGACACTAACGAGCATGACGAACATCGTGCTGATCGGCGCCGGCAGCGTCGAGTTCACCCAGATCCTGCTCGCCGACCTCGTCGGGTTCCCTGAGCTGACCGACGTGACGATCACGCTTCATGACATCGACGAGGAGCGCTTGGACACCGCGGAGCGGATCGCGCACCTGATCAACGAGACCACCGGCGCCGACCTCCACATCCGTGCCACCCTGGACCGCCGCTCCGCGCTCGACGGAGCCGACTTCGTCGTCAACGAGATCCAGGTGGGCGGCCTGGAGGCCACCCGGCACGATTTCGACATCCCCAAGAAGTACGGGCTGCGCCAGACGATCGCGGACACGATCGGGGTGGGCGGGATCTTTCGCGGCCTGCGCACGATCCCGGTGCTGCTGGCGATCGCGCAGGACATGACCGAGCTGTGCCCGGACGCGATGCTGCTCAACTACGCCAACCCGATGGCGATGCTGCCGTGGGCCGTGTGGGAGGGAACGAGCCTGAAGCGGGCCATCGGCCTGTGCCACTCGGTGCAGAACACCCACGAGCAGCTGGCCGCCCTCGTCGGCGTGCCCGTCGACGAGATCGAGTTCCTCACCGCCGGCCTGAACCACCAGGCCTTCGTGCTGCGCTTCGAGCGAGACGGGGAGAGCCTGTACCCCTTGCTCGACGCCGCGATCGCCGCCGACCCCGAGGGATTGGGGCGCCGGGTGCGGATCGAGATCTACCGGCGCTTGCGCTTCTTTCCGACCGAGTCCAGCGAGCACTCCGCCGAGTACGTCCCGTGGTTCATGTCCCACGACGACCAGATCGAGCGCTACCGGATCCCCGTGGACGAGTACATCCGCCGCTCGCTGGAGAACCTCGAGGAGTACGAGGAGGTCCGGCGCCGGCTGGCGGCCGGGCAGCCACTGGAGCTCGAGCCCGAGGGAGAGCTCGCGCCGCGCTATATCCACTCGATGGTCACCGGGCAGCGCCGGGTGGAGTACGGCAACGTGCGCAACGAGGGGCTGATCGACGCCCTGCCCGAGGGATGCTGCGTCGAGGTGCCGTGTGTCGTCGACGGAGATGGCGTGCACCCGATGGCCGTGGGCTCCATGCCGCCGCAGTGCGCAGCACTGAATCGCACGTTCGTGAACGTCGCCGAACTGACGATGCGCGCGGCGCTCGAGCAGAGCCGCGAGCACGTCTACCAGGCGGTGATGCTCGATCCCAACGCCGGCGCGACGCTGACAATCGACGCGATGACCGCGATGGTCGACGAGCTGATCGAGGCCCACGGAGAGCTGCTGCCGGAGGGGATCAGACGGTCGTGACGATCACGCCGGCGTTGCGCAGCGCGATCAGCGCATTGCGGTCCGCGCCGTCGTCGGTGATCAGCTCGTCCACCTGCGAGAGCTGGCAGATCCGGGCGAACGCGACCTTGCCGATCTTGGAGCTGTCGGCCACGACCGTCACGTGCCGGGCACGCTCCAGCAGCGCGCGGTTGGTGCCCGCCTCGATCTCGTGGTGGGTGGTCAGGCCGGCGCTGGGCGAGATGCCGTCCACCGCCAGGAACACCATGTCGAGGTTGAGGCCCTCGAGGCTGGCCTCGGCGATCGGCCCCACCAGCTCATAGGACTCCGCACGCGCCACTCCCCCGGTGACCACCAGCTTGAGGTTCGGCCGCACGGCCAGCTCCGAGGCGATGTTCAGGGCGTTGGTGACCACGGTGAGCCGCTCGCGCTCGACCAGGATCCGCGCGACCTCGGTGGTCGTGGTCCCTCCGGTGAGGCCGATCGCCCAGCCGTCGAGGACGCGGTTCGCCGCCTCGCGCGCGATCCGCAGCTTCTGCTCGGTCTGGCGGCCGCTCTTGTAGCGCAGCGGCAGCTCGTAGAGGACCCCCCGGGGCACCGCGCCCCCATGCGTACGGCCGAGCAGCCGCTGGTCCTCCAGCAGCCGCAGGTCACGGCGGATCGTGGCCGGCGAGACCTCCAGGTCGGTGGCGATGTCAGCGACGCTGACGCTGCCGTCCAGCGACAGTCGCTCGAGGATCACGCCGATACGCTCTGGCCGCTGCACGGCACGAGTCTACGAGCACGAGCGGCGTGAGTGAGCACATTTCGCCCCCGAAGCGTGTTGAAGTTTGCGTGGTCTGGCCATATATTGCGCATAAGTGAGCGTCACTCTGCGCGAGATCGAGAGTCAGCCGGACACGTGGCGCCGCGCCGCCGCTCTGGTTTCGCAGGTGGCCTCGCGTCTCCCCTCCCCCGGCCAGCGGATCGCCGTGATCGGCTGCGGGACCTCCTACTACGTGGCCCAGGCGGTCGCCGTCGCGCGGGAGAGCGCCGGAGCCGGGGAGAGCGACGCGTTCGTCGCCTCCGAGATGCCGGCGGGGCGCGGGTATGACGCGGTGCTGGCGATCTCGCGGTCGGGGACGACCACCGAGGTCGTGCGGGCGCTCATGGCGCTGCCGGCGGACGTACCCTCGCTGGCGATCTCCGCGGTGCCCGACTCGCCGGTGGTGCGCACCGCGCACGATGCGGTGCTGCTGCCCTTCGCCGACGAGGAGTCGATCGTCCAGACGCGATTTGCCACCACGGCGCTGGCCCTGCTCCGCGCGCACTTCGGCGACGATCTGCAGCCGGGGATCGTGGATGCCGAGCGCTGCCTGGGCCTTCCGCTGACCCCTGACCCGTCGAGCTTTGAGCACTTCGTGTTCCTCGGCCACGGATGGACCGTCGGGCTGGCCTTCGAAGGTGCGCTCAAGTTCCGCGAGGCGGCGGGCGCGTGGGCGGAGGCCTATCCGGCGATGGAATACCGCCACGGGCCGATCAGCGTCGCCGGGTCCGGTTCGTTGGTGTGGTTCCTGGGCCCCGCCGGCGCCGACCTGATCTCAGACATCGAGGCGACCGGAGCGACCGTGCTCGCCGGAACACTTGACCCGATGGCAGAGCTGCTCCAGATCCAGCGCGCCGCGGTGGCTCTCGCGCAGGCGCGCGGCCTTGACCCCGACCAGCCTCAGCACCTGACGCGGTCCGTCGTGCTGCCATGAACTGACGGAGGAAACAATGAAACGCGCATGCCTGGTCGTCATCGTCGGTGCACTTGTCGCAGCGGGCTGCGGGGGCGGGAGCAGCGGCGGCGCGAGCTCGAAGTCGGGAGCGGCCAAGAACGGCCACGTGAACATCACCGTCTGGGAGGGCTACACCCTGGCCGAGTCCACGGCGATCAAGGCGCTGGCCAACCAGTTCAACGCCTCGCACCCGAACATCACCGTCACCCCGCAGTTCTACGGCGTCAACGACTACGCGCTGCAGAAGGTGCTGGCCGCGATCGCCGGGGGCAAGCCGCCTGACATCTCCTATCTGTACGGATCCAACGCGGCCAACATCGCCGGCAGCCCCGGCATCGTCCCGCTCAACAAGCTCATCAGCTCGGACCCGTCGTTCGGGTGGAGCAACTTCTACCCGTCCGAGCGCAAGGTGGCGACCGTCAACGGCAAGATCGTCGGCGTTCCGGCGCTCGTCGACAACCTCGCCCTCGTCTACAACAAGAAGCTGTTCGCGCAGGCGGGAATCGCCCCGCCGACCGCCAACTGGACCTGGAGCGACTTCGAGAACGCGGCGCTCAAGTTGACCGATCCGAGCAAGAAGCAATTCGGCTGGGCGTACGTCAACGACGCCAGCGAGGACACGGTGTGGCGCTTCTGGGCGATGCTGTGGCAGGCGGGCGGCTCGATCCTCAGTCCCGACGGCAAGCAGGCGGCGTTCAGCTCACCGGCTGGGGTCAAGGCGCTCACGCTTCTGCAGACACTCGCCCAGCACAAGGCGATCTACCTCGACAACGGCTCGGACAACTACCTCCCGGTGTTCAACGCCGGGCACATCGGGATGCTGTGGACGGGACCGTGGGACCTGCAGCAGATCACCGCCTCCAAGGTCAGCCACGGGGTGCAGATCCTGCCGGCAGCGGTCAACCACCAGACGATCTCGGGCCCCGACAACTGGGTGATGTTCAACAACGGCTCGGCCCGGGTGGCGGCGTCCTGGGAGTTCCTCAAGTGGCTCACCTCCCCGGCGATCGACCTCAAGTGGAGTCTGATGACCGGTGACCTGCCGATCCGCGCCGACGTGACCAAGCTCCCCGGCTACGCGAAGTTCGTCCGCAAGTACCCGGGGATCGCCGAGTGGGTCACGAACCTCAACAACGCCACGCAGGCGCGTCCGACGACGACCGTCTACCCGAAGATCTCCACCGCGATCGGCCAGGCGGTGCAATCGGTGCTGCTCGGCAAGGCGCAGCCCCAGCAGGCGCTCAACCAGGCCTCACAGCAGGTCGACGGCTTCCTCAGCGCGCCCAGTTGATGCCCGGCGACGGCCGCACGGTGCTCCGGCGCGTGGTCGGGTCCGAGCACTTCGCCGGCTGGGCGTTCGTCGCCCCGGCGGTGATCCTGATCGCGGTCTTCTTCCTGATCCCGATCGGCTGGTCGCTGCTCCTCTCGCTGCAGGCCAACAACCTGATCGCCCCGGCCCACTACGTCGGGCTGGCCAACTACCGAGCCCTGACCAAGGACCCACAGTTCCGCTCGGCGGTCGGCCACACGCTGCTCTACACGGCGATCTTCGTCCCCGTCTCGGTCGCCGGGGCGCTGGGCCTGGCGGTGGCGCTCAACCGCAGGATCCGCGGGATCCGGTTCTACCGGCTGGCGGTGTTCGTGCCGCTGGTGACCTCGACCGTGGCCACCGGGATCATCTTCCTGTGGCTGCTTGACCCCACCTTCGGCCTGGTCAACTACGCGCTGCACGCCGTCGGCCTGCCCCAGCAGCAGTTCCTGCAGGATCCCAACGAGGCGCTCTACTGCATCATCGCGATGACGATGTGGGGATGGCTCGGCTTCGACGTGATCGTCTACCTGGCAGCGCTGCAGGGAATCCCCGAGGAGCTGCTCGAGGCCGCCGAGATGGACGGCGCGAGCCGCTTCAGCCGTTTTCGCAGCGTCGTCGTCCCGCTGCTCGGGCCCTCCACCCTGTTCCTCGTCGTGTGGTCGACGATCAACGCACTGCAGCTGTTCGACGAGATCTACGTGACGACACGCGGCGGTCCGCTCGGGTCGACCACGGTGATCGTCTACTACCTGTACCAGCAGGCCTTCCAGTTCTTCAACGGCGGCTACGGAGCCGCGATCGCGTGGGTCCTGTTCCTGGGCATCCTGGTGCTGACGCTGATCCAGATGTGGATCGGGCGCCGGCGCGTCTACTACACCTCGTGAGGAGCCGGCCATCGCCACCGCGCCCATAGCCGTCGACCGCTTCGTGGCGCTCGACCCGCCGCCGGAGAAGCGGCGGCGCCTGCCGTTCAGCCCCTGGCATCTGTTCCTCGCGCCGCTGGCCGTCGTGATGCTGCTGCCGCTGGCGTGGATGCTCGTCCTCTCGCTGGAGACCAAGCAGCAGGCCTCGAGCTTCCCGCCGGTCTTCCTGCCCACGGGTCTGCACCTCGGCAACTACTCGGCGGCCTGGAACGCCGTGCCGTTCGGCCACTTCTTCATCAACAGCGCGCTGTACTCGCTGGCCACGGTCGCGGGCAACCTGCTGTTCTGCAGCCTCGCCGCCTACGCCTTCGCCCGGATCCGCTTCTTCGGGCGCAACGTGCTGTTCATCGTGCTGCTGGCCACCCTGATGGTTCCGTTCCAGGTGCTGCTGATCCCCACCTTCCTGATCGTCAAGAAGCTGGGGATGGTCGACAGCGTCGGCGGGCTGATCCTGCCCAACCTGTGCAGCGCGTTCGGCATCTTCATGCTGCGCCAGTTCTTCCGCACGCTCCCGATCGAGCTGGAGGAGGCCGCGCGGCTGGACGGGACCTCGCGGCTGGGCATCCTGTTCAAGATCGTGCTGCCGCTCTCGCTGCCGGCGCTGGCCACGCTGGGGATCATCCAGTTCATGTGGTCCTGGAACGACTTCCTCTGGCCGCTGATCATCATCGACACCGCGAGCCACGCCCCGCTGCAGCTGGGGCTGTCGACCCTGCAGGGCGCACACAACACGGAGTGGAACCTCCTCATGGCGGGCACGGTGATGAGCCAGATCCCGATGCTGGCCATCTTCCTGCTCGCTCAGCGCTGGTTCATCCGCTCGATCGCCTTCACCGGGATCAAGTGACATGCCCCAGGTGAGCTTCGAGCAGGTGAGCAAGCGGTTCCCGGGTGCGACGACGGCCGCCGTCGACGAGCTCTCGCTGGAGGTCGCCGACGGGGAGTTCATGATCCTCGTCGGCTCCTCGGGCTGCGGCAAGACGACCGCGTTGCGCATGATCGCCGGCCTGGAGACGCCGACCTCGGGGTCGATCCGGATCGGCGAACGCGTCGTCAACCACGTCTCGGCACGTGACCGCGACATCGCGATGGTGTTCCAGAACTACGCGCTCTATCCCCACATGAGCGTCGCGCGCAACCTCGCCTATCCCCTGCGCCAGCGCAAGATGCCCCGCGACGAGATCACCCGGCGAGTGCGCGAGGTCGCCGAGATGCTCAGCCTCGACGAGCTGCTCAAGCGACGACCGGCGCAACTGTCCGGCGGCCAGCGCCAGCGGGTCGCGATGGGCCGGGCGCTGGTGCGCGAGCCCGAGGTTTTCCTGCTCGACGAGCCGCTCTCCAACCTCGACGCCAAGCTGCGGGTGCAGATGCGCGCCGAGCTCAAGCGGCTCCACGCCCGCCTGGGCATCACCACCATCTACGTCACCCACGACCAGGTGGAGGCGATGACGCTCGGCGACCGGATCGCCGTCATCTCCGACGGGCGCCTTGAGCAGCTCGGGCCGCCGCAGGACGTCTACGACCGCCCCGACAGCGTGTTCGTGGCCGGCTTCATCGGCAGCCCGGCGATGAACCTGCTGCGCGGACGGGCGCACGCCGGACGGGTGACCGCCGGCGACCTCGTGATCGAGCGTCCCGGCGTCGCCGACGGCGAACTGATCGTCGGCATCCGTCCCGAGGCGCTCGGCCCGGCCAACGGCACCGGCCCGGCCCTGGACTTCCACGTGGCGGTCGTGGAACCGCTGGGCGATGAGCTGATCGTGCACGGTTCGGTGGGCGCCGATCTCGCGGCCAACGCGGCGCGCGAGGGCGACGAGGCGGCGCTGCTGACCGGAGGCGCGGGCAGAAACGAGGCCATCGTGCGGCTGCACCCGCGCGACCGGCCCGCCGAGGGGAGCACGATCCGCCTCGGCCTCGATGCCGCGGACGTGCACCTGTTCGACGCCCAGAGCGGCCTGGCGATCCGCTAAGGGTCCGCGACTGAATAAGTGCCGGCTATCCCCCGAGGGCCTGCAGCGCCTGCTCGAGCGTCGGCTGGGCGGCGGTCCCGCCCGCCGCCTGCGTGGAGAGCGCGCCGCACGCGCACCCATGGGCCAACGCACGATCGGCCTCCTCGCCGCGCAGCAGCGCCGCCAGGAAGCCGGCATCGAACGAGTCCCCGGCCCCGACCGTGTCCACCGGGACGACGTCGAAGCTCGGTGAGACGGTGACCGGCTCACGCTCTGCGAAGCTGGCCAGGGCGCCCTGCGGTCCGAGCTTGACGGCGACCAGCGCGCCCGTCGCCGCCAGCGCCGCGGCCGCGTCGACCGTCGCCGCGAGTCCCGCGATCCGCTGAGCCTCCTGCGCGTTGGGCAGGAACACGTCGGTGACCGCCAGCACGTCGGCCAGGCCTCCGTCCCACCGCTCGTCCGGATCCCAGTTGGGATCCAGCGAGGTCGTGGCCCCGGCGGCGTGGACGTCTGCGAACAGCTCCGGGAGCGCCGGAGCGAGCTGGGTCTGCAAGAAGAACGAGGCCACGTGGAGGTGGCGAGATCGGCGCAGCAGGTCGCGCGGCACCGCCTCGCCGGTGAGCGCCGCGCACGTCCCGGGGAACGTCAGGATCGCCCGATCGTCGGGGCGGGCGAGGATCACCGTCAGCCCGGTGCTCTCACCGGGCGCGGTCACGATGGCGCTGACGTCGACGCCGCGCTCGGTCAGCGCGTCGATCATGAAGCGGCCGAACAGGTCCTCGCCGACCACGCCGACGATCGCCGTGCGCAGACCCAACCGGGCCGCCCCGCAGGCGAGGATCGCGCCCGACCCCCCGATCGTCAGCGCCGCGCTCTCGAGCAGTTGCTCCACCTGGCCGAACGCCGGGACCAGATCCTCCCCGGTGAGGACCAGGTCGGGATTGACGTCGCCGAGGACGAGCAGGTCGAAGTCGGTCTGATCGCTGGGGGCGGCCACTAGACCTGGTGAACCTCGGCCTGCTCGGCCAACTCGCGCGCCCGCTCGGCCTCGAAGTGCGCCGCGCCGGGCATCTCGGCGTTGGCGGCCGCCGCGCCCAGCGCGACCCGCAGGGCCTGCGACCACGGCGCGCCGCGCATCAATCCCACGAGCAGCCCGCCGAGGAAGGTGTCACCGCCGCCGACCGGATATCGCCCCCGGGCGCGGCAGCTCCCGCGCCAGGCGACCCCCTCCGGGTCGACGAGCAGCGCCCCGTGCTCGCCCAGGGTGATGGCGACCGCATGGCCCTCGCCGCCCGCGCGCGAGCGGATCTCCTCCGCACCCGCGTGGACGTCAGCGTCGCCCTCGATCGGGCGGCCCAGCAGCTCCACCGCCTCGTGGATGTTGATCTTGACGAGCGCGGGGCCGGCATCGACGACGCGCTCCAGCGCGGCCGCGCGAGTGTCGACGGCGGCCGGCACGCCGGCCTCGCGGGCGGCGGCGATCAGCTCGACATACCCGTCGACGGGCGCGCCCGGCGGCATCGACCCGGCCAGGGCCAGCCAGGACGCGTTGGGCAGCAGCCCGAGCACGATCTCGCGGACCGACCGCCACTCGTCGGGCTCGATCTCCGTGCCGTGCTCGTAGAACTCGGTCAGGCCCCCGGCGTGGCGATCGGCGACCGACAGGCTGGAGCGGGTCTCGCCCCGGCCCCACGCGAAATGGCCGTGCACGCCCTGCTCGGCCAGCGTCTCGGCGATCCAGCGGCCCGTGTTTCCGGCCAGCAGGCCGGTCACGACCACGGGCTGGCCGAGCGCGGCCGACACCTGGGCAACGTGGATGCCCTTGCCGCCGGGGAGTTGGACGAAGTGCTGCGGGCGGTGGATCTCGCCCGGCGCGAGGCGGTCGACCTCGAACAGCTTGTCGATCGACGGGTTGCCGGCGAGACAGAGAAGAATCACGCGCCCACTGTAAGACCGACGCGCGACTGACCGGGTTTTCGCTGTTGCTTGCGCGGTTGCGACGGTGGGCTTACACGGCCCGACCAGGCTTGTCGCCATGGAAACGAGCACTGGCCTGCTACGGCGGGCGCCGCATGTCACGCGGCCACGACAGAAGGATCGCGCGCTGACCTGGAGCTGGTCGCGCCTCGCCCTCCCCGCCCTGATGGCGCTGACCGCGGTCGCCTATTTAATCGACCTGAGCTCCTCGGGCTATGCCAACAGCTTCTACGCCGCGGCCGTGCAGGCGGGGACCAAGAGCTGGAAGGCGTTCTTCTTCGGCTCGATCGACTCCTCGAGCTTCATCACCGTCGACAAGCCGCCGGCCTCGCTGTGGGTGATGGCGCTGTCCGGCCGGCTGTTCGGCTTCAGCAGCGCGAGCATGCTGATTCCGCAGGCCCTGGAGGGCGTGGCCACGGTCTGGCTGCTGTTCTGCGGAGTGCGACGCTGGTTCGGGACGGGGGCCGCCTTCGCCGCCGGGCTACTGCTGGCGGTCACGCCCGTGGCGGCGCTGATGTTCCGCTTCAACAACCCCGACGCGCTGCTGGTGCTGTTGCTGGTCGCCGCCGCCTATTGCCTGGTGCGCGCGCTGGAGCACGCCGGCACCCGTTGGGTGGTGGCGGCCGGGACGATGATCGCCTTCGCGTTCCTGGCGAAGATGGCCCAGGCGTTCCTCGTCCTGCCGGCGTTCGCGCTCGTGTACCTGGCGGCGGCGCCCACGGGGCTCGGCCGCCGCGTCTGGCAGATGCTGCTCGGCGGGGTCGCGATCGTCGTCAGTGCCGGCTGGTGGGTGGCGATCGTCGCCCTGTGGCCGGCCGGTTCGCGGCCGATTCAACAACCTGATGGGCGGCCAGGCGTCGTGGCTGCTGCCTGCGGCGCTGCTCGCGCTCTGCGTCGGTCTGTGGTCCCGGCGGCGTGCGCCGCGCGTCGACCGTACGCGCGCTGCGCTGCTGCTGTGGGGCGGCTGGCTAGTGGTCAGCGGCCTGGTGTTCAGCCTCGGCAGCGGCGTCATCCATACCTATTACACGGTCGCGCTCGCGCCCGCGATCGCCGCCCTGGCGGGGATCGGCGGGTGGCAGCTGTGGACGCACCGTGACTCGCGCTCCGTCCAGCTCATCGCGATCGTCGGCGTGGTCGCTCTGATGGCCTGTGTATTCCGGCGGGGATTGATGCGACGCCTGGCAGTGCCCGCCGTCGTGCTGGCGACGATCGCCTCACTCGCCGGGCCGGTGGCCTACTCGGCGCAGACGATCACCACCGGGCACACCGGCTCGACCCCGACGGCCGGGCCGAGCACCGGCGGCGGCGGGGGTGGCGGTGGTGGCGGTCGGATGGGCGGCGGCCAGGCCAGCGCGAGCGCCGCGCTGGACCGGGCATTGAGCGCCAGGGCCGGCCGCTACCGCTGGGTGGCGGCGACCTCCGGATCCCAGTCGGCCGCGTCGCTGGAGCTGGCAACCGGCGGCGAGCCCGTGATGGCGATCGGCGGCTTCAGCAACCAGGGCGGCAACCTGACGTTGCAGCAGTTCAAGGAGTACGTGGCCCGGGGAGACATTCACTACTACATCGCCTCCTCGGGAGGCACGGGCGGGGGCCGGGCGTTCGCCGCTTCCGGTGGCAGCGCGAGCGCTGGCGGCCGGCCCAGCGGCGCCCCGAGCGGCGGCCATCTCCCGACCGGCGGCGCTCGCGGCGGGCCCGGCGGCATGTCGACCTCCACCAGCGCGATCACCACCTGGGTCAAGGCGCACTTCAAGAAGGTGACGATCGGCGGCCAGACGATGTACGACCTGACCCAGCGCACCGCCTGAAGGTGTATCGTGCGTGATCTCCGGGTACTCGATGGGCGGCTGGGCCTCCTGCAAGCTCGCCTTCGAGCATCCCGACGACTTCGCCGGGGCGCTCGTGCTCGACGGGCCGATCGCCTGCGGCGTGGAGGATCGCTTCTCCGACGTGGTGTCGGCGCTCGGCTCGCCGGTCCGCAGGACCGATCCGGGCTCCTTCACCTCCCGCTGGTACCCGAGCCCGGACAATGCGACGCTGGGGATCGGCGCCACCGGTGACTACTGGCTGAGCGGTCTCAGCGCCCGCGACAAGGCGTACGGCAAGCTGGCCACGGTGGTCGCCGACGACGCCGCGCTGCCCGATCCTGTGGTCAGCCTGCAGCGCTTCGGTCCCTCCCCCACCACCCAGCCGCTGCCCGGGACCAACTACGGCCACTCCTGGAAGCTCGGGTCCCCGGTCGCCGGGCGGTCGCCATTATGACGTTGAAGCTGACCGACGTCGCCCAGCACGTCGGCTCCGACGGGACGGCCTCCGTGCCGGTCAGCTCCGGCAGCACCGTGATCGGGCTCGGCGGCCCGGCCTCGGTACATGGACTTCTTCTGCACGGCCTCCCACCGGATCCGGGTCGGCTACCCGGCAGCCAGTTCCACCTCGGTCGCAACCGGTGCTACCTGGTCAAGGAGCCCGGCAGTCGCGGCGTACTCAAGGTCCGCCGCGGCGTGATCCTGGAGATCGGAATCGCCGACGCGCGGCTCACCCGCGGTCGGCAAGCCGCGCGCCGCTTCTTCCGTACCTTCGACTAGACGGCGGTGGTGGCTCCCGCTCCGAGCGGGAAGCTCACGCTGGTCAGCTGCTCCGAGACGTCCCACAGGCGGCGGGCGACGTCCATGTCCCGGGCGGAGCTCGTGCGCCCGACCAGCTTGGGCGCGCCGCGCTGCTCCAGGAAGCCGCTGGGCCCGGCGAAGCTGTTGCCCGGCACGTCGGCGACGGCCGCGTACAGGGTGGGCAGCGCGCCGCCGTTCTCGTCTTGGGCGATCAGCCGGTTGCCGATCACGCTGATGCGGTCCATGATGCCGCTCCCGCTGTGGAACTGGAGGTTGGTGGAGGCGTAGCCGGGGTGCGCGGCGTTGGCCAGCACGCCCGAGCCGGCGGCGGTCAGCCGGCGCTGCAGCTCGGCGGTGAACAGCAGGTTGGCGAGCTTGGACTGGCCGTAGGCGCGCCATGCCTTGTAGGGCTTGCGTTCCCAGTTGAGGTCGTCGAAGTCGATCTTGCCGGCGCGGTGGCCGGCCGAGGAGACGGTGACCACGCGCCCGGTGACGTGATCCAGCAGCAGGTTGGTGAGCGCGAAGTGGCCCAGGTGGTTGGTGCCGAACTGCAGCTCGAATCCGTCGGCGGTGCGGCTCAGCGGCGGGATCATCACGCCGGCGTTGTTGATCAGCAGGTCGATCTCGCCGTCCCAGCTGTCGGCGAACGCGCGGACGGAGGCCAGGTCGGCCAGGTCCAGCGGGCGAACCTCGACGTTGCCGGGCATGCCGGCGGCGGCGCTGGCGCCCTTCTCGGCGTTGCGGACGGCGAGCACGACGCGGGCGCCGTGCGCTGCCAGGGCGGTGGCGGCGCCACGGCCGATGCCGCTGTTGGCGCCGGTGATGATCGCGGTCCGACCGCTCTGATCAGGGATGTCTTGGGTGCTCCAGGTGGAAGTAGTCATGGACAACAATGTAGCTACCGACAACAATGTTGTCAAGGACTACTTCATCCGCTAGGCTGTCGGTCATGGAGTTGCGCCGCTATCACCACGGCAACCTGCGCGCCGCGCTGCTGGATCAGGCGCAGCGCACCGTGCGCGAGCGCGGTGTCGCCGAGCTGTCGCTGCGCGAGCTGGCCCGCGAGGTGGGCGTAAGCCACGCCGCGCCCCGCCGCCACTTCCCGGATCGCCAGGCACTGCTCGACGCGCTCGCCGAGGCCGGCTTCGAGCGCCTGGGCGCCGAGCTGCGCGCGGCCGTCGAAGGGGCCGGCGAGGGCTTCGAGGCCCGCCTGCAGGCGACCGCAGCCGCCTACATCCAGTTCGCGATCGGCGATGCCGAGCTGCTCGAGCTGATGTTCGCGGGCAAGCATCGCGAGTCCGCGGGGACGTTGGCGGAGGCCGCCGACCGCGCCTTCACGGTGCTGTTCGAGCTGATCACCCAGGGTCAGGCCGAGGGCGCGCTCGAGCCGGGCGACCCCGAGCGGGTCGGCCTCGTGCTGTTCGCCACCGTTCAGGGCATCGCCGCCCTGGTCACGGGCAGCATGGTCGCGGCCGACCAGCTGGACTGGCTGGTCCCCGACGCGATCGCGCACTTCCTGCGCGGCTCGCGCACCGCCGCCTGACCCGGGCCCCCCCGCCGCACCGTCCCACCCGTCTGCAGAACTAGACGGTCTAGTACCGCTGGAGGGGGGAGTGCGCGATATAGGACAAATATTGTCCAGGATTCACCACGCAACTGGCTGGTTGCGCATCTTTTTGCAGAGATGGTTCTACAACTCGGAGGGCCGGCACGTGGAGCTGTCGCGCCACGGGTATCTAACTAAGTAGCGGCGACGAGTAGAGCCGACCTCGAGACTCCCGCGTATCGTGCGCCCGATGGACCGCTACGACGCGATCGTGGTCGGGGCCGGGCACAACGGGTTGGTCGCCGCCACGCTGCTGGCGCGCGCCGGGTATCGCGTGCTCGCGCTGGAGCGCTCGCAAGCCGTCGGTGGAGCGGCGGTGTCAGCGTCGCCGTTTCCCGGGGTCGACGCGCGGATCTCGCGGTACTCGTATCTGGTCAGCCTGTTCCCGCGGGCGCTGCTGGCGTCGCTCGGCATCGAAGTCGAACTGCGGCGCCGCCGCGTGTCCTCGTATACCCCACATCAAGACGCCGGCGTGCTGATCTGCGATGACGCCGAGCGGACCCGCGCGTCGCTCGTGCGCACCCTGGGACAAGACGGCGCGGTCGGCGAGCTGGAGCGGTTTGGCGCGTTCACCGCCGGCCTGGCCGAGCGCGTCTTCCCCACGCTGACCGAGCCGCTGCGACCGCGGGCAGAGATCGTCGACGGAGCCGGGTCCGTGTTCGAGCGACCGTTGTCCGAGCTCCTCGAAGTGTCGTTCGCATCCGACCTGGTCCGCGGGATCGTCGCCACCGACGCGTTGATCGGCACGTTCGCCGGGCTCGACGATCCCGGTCTGGTCCAGAACCGCTGCTTTCTCTACCACGTGATCGGCAACGGGACGGGACGCTGGGACGTCCCGGTGGGTGGGATGGGCGCGCTCACCCACGAGCTAAAGCGAGCGGCGCTGCTCGCCGGCGTCGAGCTGCGCGTCAACGCTCCGGTGATCGGGATCGGCGCCAACGGACGCAACGCGCGGGTGGTGACAGCCGACCAACGCAGGTACGGCGCCCGTCACGTGCTCTGGGGGGCCGCCCCCGCGGTGCTCGCCGACCTGCTGGGCACAACCGCCGAGCCCCCACCCGAGGGCTCGCAGCTGAAGCTGAACATGCTCCTGCGCCGGCTCCCCCGCCTGCGCGACGACGCCATCACGACGCAGGACGCCTTCGCCGGCACCCTCCATGTGAATGAGACCTATTCTCAGTTGCAGGACGCCTATGGGCAGGCCGCCAGCGGGCAGATACCCGATCCTGCGCCGTGCGAGGCGTACTGCCACTCGCTCACCGACCCCAGCATCCTCGGTCCCGAGCTGCAGGCCGCCGGGGCCCAGACGCTCACCGTCTTCGGGCTGCACATGCCGGCGCGGCTGTTTCGGCAGACCCCCGACGCGGCCAAGCGCGCGGCGGTGCAGGCGACCCTGCGCTCCCTGAACTCCGTGCTGGCCGAGCCGATCGAGGACTGCCTGGCGATCGCCGAGAACGGCGAGCCGTGCCTGGAGGCCCGAACCCCGATCGAGCTGGAGGACGAGCTGGCCATGCCGGGCGGCCACATCTTCCACCGCGACCTGACATGGCCGTTCGCCGAATCCGACGATGAGATCGGCCGGTGGGGCGTCGAGACCGAGTTGGCCAACGTCTGGCTGTGCGGCGCCGGCGCCCGCCGGGGCGGTGCGGTCAGCGGCATTCCCGGGCACAACGCGGCCCGCGCGGTGATCGAGGCCGACCGCCGGAATGATCCGGACGCCGCCAGGTGCCGTACCTAATACACGCCCTTAGAGAACCGCTCGATCGGAGAACCTCATCCATGCTCGGACTTGATAACCCCATTCACATCCTCTTCCTGCTCGTCATCGTGCTGCTGGTCTTCGGCGCCAAGCGCCTGCCCGAGATGGGCAAGTCACTCGGCGACGGACTGCGCGGCTTCAAGGAATCAGTCAGCGGCGAGTCCCATGAGTCCTCGAGGCCCGAGCTGACCGCGCTGCAGTCCACCCCGTCCCCGGTCCCCGCGACCGACGCTGACACCTGGAGCGGCATCGCGGCCGTTCACGAGACCGAGACCGAGCGCGTTCCCGCTCGCCCGGCCGCCTAGCCCCGCCCGCTCGACCAGACCACAGCTGATGCAGATGCCAGGCGCAATCGCGTCCGCGGCGCTCCGCCCCGCGTCAGATGACGCACGGATGAGCGCCGTGGACCACCTAGAGGAGCTGCGTGCTCGCCTGATCGTGGCGCTGCTGGCGCTCGGGGTCGCCTTCGGGCTGTGCTTCTGGCAGAACCATCAGCTGCTGCGCCTGGTCAACCAGCCGCTGGCGCACAACACCCAACAGCAGGTCCGCGCCGGCCACGGCACCTTGGGTGCGACCTACTCGTTGCGGCGCAATGCCCGCGACGTGGCCAAGCAGGTCGGCACCGTCGCGGGGGTCCTGCGCGACCAGACGCACGATCCGGCGACCACCGCGTCGCTGACCCAGGTGCAGCGTAGCCTCACCAAGGACGTCAAGGCGCTGTCGGCGTCGCCCTCGGGCGACCGTCCGGTGACCCTGGGGATCGGCGAGCCGTTCAC
This sequence comes from Solirubrobacteraceae bacterium, assembly GCA_017882405.1. The sequence continues at coordinate 16,198 of JADGPO010000154.1, forward strand.
CGCCACGCTGACGGTCACGTTGATCTTCGCCCTGATCCTCTCGCTGCCCGTCCTGCTGCTCCAGGCCTACGGCTTCTTCATGCCGGCCTTCTCAGCGCAGCAGCGGCGCCACATGCTCCCGGTCACGGCAGCCATCCCGCTGCTGTTCGCCGCCGGCGTCGCCTTCGGCTACACCGTCGTGCTCCCCGCGGCCCTGCACTTCTTCCAGAACTTCAACAGCGACCAGTTCAACGTGCTCGTGCAGGCGAACCAGTACTACAAGTTCGCCGCCACGGTCCTGTTGGCCATGGGCCTGCTATTCCAGATCCCCGTGGCGATCATCGCCGTCACCCGCGCCGGGCTGATCACGCCCACGCAGCTGCGAGCCAACCGGCGCTACGCGGTGCTCGCCTGCTGCGCGGTCGCCGCCATCCTCCCTGGGGACGCGATCACGATGCTGCTCGAGACCCTGCCGCTCTACATCCTGTTCGAGGTCAGCGTGCTGATCGCGGCCTACTCCGAGCGCCGCGCCCGGCGGCGCGCCGCCGCCGACACTGCGGCGAGTGGGGCGGGCGGGTCCGACTCCCGCCTATGATCGAAGGCATGCCTAATCCCTCCTCCGCCCGCAGCGTCAAGATCGGCAGCGACGAGCGCACCGGCTGGTCGTCGGAGCGCCCGCGACGAGACGGCGCGCCCCCTCGCCCCGTCGACGTCTCGGTGCGCAACACCCAGCTGCGACCGTCCGACCGCCTGCGCTACTCGCCGGGCAGCCTGCTGTTCGTCACAGGCGCCCGGGCCGCCGGGCTTGATCGGCTCCTGGGCCGCGTGATCGAGGAGCGCGGGATCGTCTTCACGCCCGCCAAGGTGCGCGGCCTCCTGGCCGGACGGGTCCCCGACGACCAGATCGAGGAGAAGGCCGACGAGCTGCTGCGCGCGGCCGTCGCCAAGCGCATGCAGGCCGGCGAGACGGCCGTCGTCGCCATCGAGAACGCCGACGCCGCCACCCGGCGCCAGCTCGTCGAGCTGGCCCACGCCTATCGCCGGCCCCGCCACCTGCTGATGGTGGAGGCCCCGAACGACCAGATCGGCGATGACGAGCGCACGGTGCTCGACGACCTGCGCCGCACGCTGACCGCCGGTGACCTGGGCGGCGAGGGCTTTCACACCTCGATCCGCCTGGCCAGCACCACGCTGGCCGAGCTCAAGAAGATCGTCTTCCGCCCCGCGCCCGCGGACGACTGAGAAGCCTCTCGGCGACCCGGTCCATCACCGGCTCGCCGGCGGTGGTGACCCGGATGAAGCCGGGCAGGCCGAACTCCGTGCCCGGCCGGACGAGCAGCCCGTCACGCGCAAGCTCTTCGGCGACCGAGAGGTCGTCAGCGCCCAGCTCCAGCAGCACGAAGTTCGCGTCCGAGCTCAGCGCCCGAATGCCGGTGTCGCCGTGCAGCGGCTTGGTCAGCCGCGCCCGGGCGGCGCGGACCTGATCGCGGCGGCCGGGCAGCAGCTCGGTGCGCCGCAGGCTGGCGGTCCCCGCGGCGAGGGCCGCCAGGTTGACGTTGAAGGGCTCCTGTACGGCGTTGACGTGGGGCGCCAGCGCCTCGTGCACCAGCAGGTAGCCGAGCCGCAGGCCCGCCAGCCCGAAGATCTTGGAGAACGTGCGCAGCACGATCAGCGGCCGTCCTGCCCGGATGTCGGCCAGCCGGTCGATCCGCCGCGCCGGCTCGATGTAGTCGACGTACGCCTCGTCGGCGACCACCATGCAGCCGTCGGGCAGCGAGTCGAGGAACTCCGACCACTCGTCGGCGCGCAGGCGCAGGCCCGTCGGGTTGTTGGGATCGCAGATCCACACCAGCTTGGCGTTGACGTTTCGTGCGCGAGCCGCGATCGCCTCCAGGTCGAAGGCCAGCGCGGGTCGGGGCGCGTCTACGCGGTGCGCGGTCGCACCGGCGGCGGCGCACGCCTGCGCGTAGAGCCCGTAGGTCGGGCGCGGGATCACCACCGCGTCGCCCGGCTCCACGAACGCGCTGATGACCGCCAGCGTCAGCGCCTGGATGCCGTGGCCGGGGATCACCTCGCGCGGATCGGCGCCCGTCCAGTCGGCCACCGCACCGCGAAACTCGTCATAGGCCTCCTCCGGGTATGTCCAACACGCATGCATCTGCGCAGCGGTGTCCTGAAGCACGCCGTCCAGCGGCCCGAACAGGTTCTCGTTCCAGTTGAGGCGGATCAGGTCGTCGCGACCGAGCCTCGCCTTGGTCTCCTGCGCACTCGCGCCGGGGACATACGGGCCGACGCCCACCACCGAGCGGCGCAGCAGCCGGCCGCACGCCGTGGCGGTCATGGGGTCGGAGCGGCGGCGGCGATCCGTGTTCTCGCCACGACCGCCGCCGGCCCGTCGACCGCCAGCGCCCATCGCAGCTGCTCGCCAATGTCCTCAGGCGTGGCCTCGCGGACCGGGACATCGTAGGCAGTGGCGATCGCCGCCAGGTCCTTGGCGCCCAGCTCCACCGCGGTCGTCTCGCCGAAGGCGTCACGCTGGTACTCGCGCAGGATCCCGTAGCCGCCGTCGTCGATGATCAGCAGGGTGGCGTTGATGCCGTGCTGCGCAGCGGTGCCCAGTTCGGCCAGCGCGTACTGCAGACCGCCGTCGCCGACGACCGCCAGCACCGGCCGGTCGGGGTGGGCGACGCTGGCGCCGATCGCGGCCGGCCAGGCGTAGCCGAGCGTGCCCGACCCCAGCGGGTACAGGAACTGCTGGCCGGCGCCCAGGCGCAGGTGCGGCGCTGCCCAGTAGCCGAGGATCGTCATGTCCCAGGCGGTGATCGCGTCGGGCGGCAGGACATCCTCGATCGTCTCCAGCAGGCCCAGCTCCAGCTCGCGCCCCTGGGTCTGCAGGCCGGCCCGGATGCGCGTGTGGACGGCCGCGGCGCGCTCGGCCCCGCCGCGGGGGTCATGCGTGTCGCCGAGCTCGTCTTGCAGCGCGCTCAGCGTGGCCTTCGCGTCCCCGACGAGCCCGAGCGCCGGATACGTCGCTCCGATCCGCTCGGGCGCCGCATCGATCTGGATGAGCTTGCCGTCGAAGCGCAGCCCGTACTGGCCAGTGGTCTCGGCGCCCAGCTCGGTACCGACGCACAGGACCACGTCGGCGCTTGTCAGCAGCTCCTGGAACGCTGCCTCGTCGCAGCCGCTGCCCGCGGAGAGGGGATGCCCCTCGGGCAGGGCGCCCTTGCCCATGTACGTCGTGGCCACGGGCGCGCCGAGGCGCTCGGCCAGCCGACGCAGCTCCGCCTGGGCGCCCGAGCGGATGACGCCGCCGCCGGCCCAGATGACCGGCCGGGTCGCCGCGTCCAGATCGGCCGCCGCGGCAGTGACATCAGCGGCTGGGCGCGGGACGTTGACCTTGAGCGGGCCGGGCGCGGGCGCGGTGGTCTCGCCGGTCAGCAGATCGACCGGTATCTCCACGAACACCGGTCCCCTGGGCGGCGTCAGCGCCACCTGCCAGGCCCGGGCCAGCACGCCGGGGACCGCCTCGGCGCTGGTCGCCCGGCTGGCCTGCTTGACCAGCGGCGCAAACGAGGCGAGCTGATCGGGCAGCTCGTGCAGGTAGCCGCGCCCGCGCCCGAGCAGTGCGGAGGGGATCTGGCTGGAGATCGCCACCACCGGCACGTGCGAGCCGGCCGCCTCCATCACGGCGGTCAGCGAGTTCAGCGCGCCCGGTCCGGTGGAGAGCAGCAGCGGCGCCGGCCGGCCCGTGCTACGCGCATACCCGTCGGCGGCGAAGCCGGCACACAGCTCGGTGCGCGTGGCGTAGACCTCGATCGGCGACGTGCGCAGCGCCTCCCAGATCGCCAGCGCATGGACACCAGGCACGCCGAACGCAACCTCGGCGCCCAGAGCCTGCAGCGTTTCCACCACCAGGTGGCCGCCGATGCGCGTGCTCGCGGCCGTGCTCATCGGGCCTCCCGCAGTATGACCGCGGCGAATTTGAGGCTGCAGCCTGGTTTGCGTGCCATAGCCGAAGGCTATTCGTCGCCGGTGTTGAGTGCTGGTGCTCGCGCGGCGCTCGCTGCGAAATCCCATGCTTTGAGCCGAACCCGGACCATCGACGAGCGACGGGGGGATCCATCCACCCCTGGCGGCTCGGGACCGAGCCCCGCGGGACACCGTGAACCAGTTAGGCGTCGGGATCGCGCCTCACCGTGATCGTCTCCTCCGGGAACACGGCCCGCACTTCGACCTGCCCGCCCAACGCGGCAACGAAGCGCGTCAGGCTGGCCAGGTAGATGTCGTCCTCCGCCTCGAGCTCGGCGTCGCTCAGCTCGCTGCCGGCGAGGGCCTGCCCGATTGTTTCCCGGCTCTCGCCGCGGCTCCGTCGCGCATCAGTGATGCGCTTCTCGGCATCTGTCAGTCGCTTGTACGTCGCAACCCGCGTCTCGTTCACCGGGCTCTCCCGTCGGATCTGTTCCCACCGTCTCGCCAAGGTCCCTCCCCTCCCATGTTTCGCAGATGCTGGTCAAAGAGCCGGTCGGCCTTCGGGATGTTGTCCTTGTACCAGCGCTTCCAGTTGTTGGTCTTGTCTCCGCCCACGAGCAGAACTGCCCGCCTCCGTGGATCGAACGCAAACAGCACGCGCAGATTGCCGGTCTTGGAGCGCAGCTCTTTCATCTTGTGATGCTGTGAGCTCTTAATCCGTTCGACGGCTGGCCAGCCCAGCGTCGATCCTGCCTCACGCAGCTGTTCGATGCGTTCGACCAGGCGGCCGCGATCCTCGTTACCCAAGGCCTTGTACCAACTGTCCGCCTCTGGGGTGAACAGGATCTCCCGGGCAGGTGCCACATCGGGGAAGAGCCCACTCGTGCGGGCCGATCACCCTGCCAAACGCGGCAATGTTTCACAGTTGACACAACCGCGCCTTGTCCCGTGACACCCTTATGCGGATCATGCGGCGATGACCTCCAACAAAACTGATCGAGAGCCAGATCCGTGGCGCGCCGAGGTTGAGGCTGCCGATCACACTCACATCCAGGCCTACAAGTACGACCGCACCGGGCACTACCTGCATCTCTCGGCCGATGGGAGGACGGGAGGGCCTTCCTGTTCGTTGGCTACGACCGTTACATCTGTGTCGATACCACCGACGCAACCACACACGTGAGGGGCGTCTTTGCCTACCTCTTGGGGGAGGACACGTGAAAGGCGGCACCGCGCCGGTATATCCGCTAGCTATACTCTGCCATCGTGGCGAAGGTGTTCATCTCGATCCCCGATGATCTGCTCGAGCGGGTCGACCGCGCCGCGCAACTGCGCAATACGAGCCGCAGCGCGTTCCTGCAGGAGGCCGCCCGCCGAGAACTGGGGTGGCCTGATCCCGATGTCATGGACGCCGCCCTCACACGCGGGCGTGCCGCCATGGCCAACGCGGGGACGTTCGAATCGGCCGACCTGATCCGTGCGAGCCGAGACGAGCACGCTGCCCGCGATCGACATCGTCAGTGACGCGAACGTTGCGCTGAAGTGGTTTCACGAGCGCGGCGAGGAGGAAGTCCTTCCCGCCCGGGAGCTGCTGGCACGTCACCGCGCTCGCGCGGTCGTTCTGCATGTCCTGGACCTGACGTTCTACGAGGTTGGCAACGCGCTCCTGCGCGGTAGCGCGAACGCCACCGCATCTCAGGTCGCGGTGGTGCTCGGCGCACTGCGCGAAGTTGTCCTGACCGTCAACCCCGACGACGACGATTTCGCCCTGGCGACGGAACTCGCCGACGCGCACGGGCTGACCTTCTACGACGCCGCCCATGCGGCTGTCGCTCAACGACGCGGCGCCCGGCTACTGACACTTGATCGCCAGCTGCTCGATGCCGGACTCGGCTCGTCGCCGTCTGAAACCCTGGCGCGCCTGGACAGCGATTAGTCGCGCCGCCGCCGGGCGCCCTCGGTCTCGCGCTCTGCTCTTTGAGCGCGCGGCTGAACACGACCAGGGGCGTAAGCTCGCCGGCGATGGCCCGTCACGATCCTGGCCCGCGGCGTTCGGAGTCGGTCGAGTCCTATCTGCGGGAGACCCGCGTGATCGCCGCCGTGGCTTTGCTGGCGCTCGTCGGCGGTGTGGTGTCCGACGGGTTAGCGGGCCGGTTCTGGGGCCGTCACGCGCTGCTGGCGGGCCTCGCGGCGAGCGTCATCGTGGTGATGCTGTCAGTCGCGCTGGTAAACGAGGCGCTCGAGCGTCGGAGCCGCCGACGTTGGAGTGTCCTCGCTCAGTACGTGATGCTCGAGTTCGCTCTCAACGCGCGACTGATCTGGACCGGCACGCTGGAGCTCGCACGCTTGATGCCATCGGACGCGATCACCACGATGTCGCTCGATGCTGGCGGTCGCGTCGTCCGGGACACCCCGCGCCTAGCGACAGCGATCCGCGAGCTGATCGCGGACGGCGACCGACGCCGCTTGCTTCACGAGGAGGTCTCCCGTTGGGTGAGCCAAGCGACGAGCTGCTGGGGCGCTGGGCCTCGGTGATGCTCAACGCCGACGCGTACGCCGAGGTGATTGACCGACACGTGGAGCTGGCGAGCGATGTCGCTTGGCTGGGTAGCCTGCTCGACTACTCGGAGCCGGCCGACGACAGCGGGCGGCGGCGCAAGGTCCGCAACAGCGCGGCCGTCCAAGTATCAGGTGAGATCGACGACGAGCAGCTGGCTGAGAGACTCATCGTGTTCACGCAGCTCGCCGAGGAGCTCGATCGAGCGACGCTACAGCTCGCGCTGCGTCTCGTGCCCCTCGAATGGTGGGCTACGCGCCTAGGTACCCATGCGCCCATCTCCAGCGTCGTTCCGGAGGCCGGGTCCGCCGGACCGCCCGAGGCCTGACACTCGTCTTTCGCTCAAGCAGGGGTGACACACCCTTAAACGCACGAAGGGCGCCCGCCCTGAGGGCGAGCGCCCAACGCGCACTGCGATCAGTTGCTTGCTTCGACTAGACGGTTGCCGGCTCGTTCAGCTCGAGCACGATCTCGTGCTCGTGGCTGTCGCCGACCAGCACGTGGTCGCCGTCGACGATCGTGCGGTCGAGGATCGCCCGGGTCAGCTCTCGCTCCAGCGTGCGCCGAAGGTGGCGCCTCAGCGGACGAGCTCCGAACTCGGGGTCGAATCCCTCACCGGCGAGACGGGCGATCAGCTCCGGCGTGATCTCCAGCTCGACGCCGCGCTCCTCGCGGAGTCGGTTGGCGATCCGGCCGCACAGCAGCTCGCCGATCTTGCGGACCTCGTCCTCGGTGAGCGGCTCGAAGACCACCACCTCGTCGATCCGGTTCAGGAACTCCGGGAGGAAGGCCCGCTTGGCCGCGGCCAGCATGCGGTCAGAATCGGACCCCGCCCGCCCGGCCTCTCCGCCGGTGAAGCCCACCGGCCGCTTGGCCTGTCCGGCGCCCAGGTTGGACGTCATCACGACGACCGTGTTGGTGAAGTCGACCGTGCGGCCCTCGCCGTCGGTCAGCCGTCCGTCGTCCAGAACCTGCAGCAGCACGTTCCAGACCTCCGGGTGGGCCTTCTCGATCTCGTCGAGCAGGATCACGGAGTACGGACGCCGCCTGACCGGCTCGGTCAGCTGACCGCCCTCGCCGTACCCGACATAGCCGGGCGGTGAGCCGATCAGCCTTGAAACGGTATGCGGCTCGCGGTACTCGGACATGTCGATGCGCACCAGCGCCTTGTCAGTGGCGAACAGCCGCTCGGCCAGAGCCTTGACCAACTCGGTCTTGCCCACGCCCGTCGGGCCCATGAACAGGAAGCTGCCCAGAGGTCGATCCGGCTCGGACAAGCCCGCCCGTGCATGACGCACGGTCTCGGCCACGGCTTGCACGGCGTTGTGCTGTCCGATCACCCGCTCGTGCAGGTCATCTTCCAGCGCGCCCAGCCGCTCCAGCTCGGCCGCCACCAGCTCTCCCACCGGGATGCCGGTACGGGTGGCCACCACTTCGGCGATCGCCCGCTCGTCGACGACGGAGCCGGCACGCCCGGCATGCTCTGGCTCGGACTGGTCGCTGCGCTCGAGCTCGGCCAGCTCCCGCTCCAGGCGATCGATGCGCTGCTTGAGCTCACCGGCGTCCTCGTAGGCCTCGGCGTCAACCGCGGCCTGCTTCTCGGCACGCAAGTGCTCGAGCTCGGTCCGCAGCCGGTCGCCGTCGCTGTCCACGTAGCGTAGGCGCAGCCTCGCCGCGGCCTGGTCGACCAGGTCGATTGCCTTGTCGGGCAGCCGGTACTCGCTGATGTAGCGATCCGACAGCCGCGCCGCTGACTCCAGCGCCTCGTCGCTGATCCGCACGGCGTGGTGCTCCGCATACTGCGGACGCAGGCCATGCAGGATCTCGATCGTCTCGCTCACCGAAGGCTCCTCCACCATCACGGGCGAGAAGCGCCGGGCGAGCGCGGCATCACGCTCGACCTTGCGGTACTCGGCCAGCGTGGTGGCGCCGATCACCCGCAGCTCTCCGCGGGCGAGCATCGGCTTGAGGATGTTGGCCGCGTCCATGGCGCCCTCGGCGCCGCCGGTACCCAGCACGGTGTGCAGCTCGTCGATGAACAGGAGGATGCTGCCGTTGGAGGCAACGACCTCCTGAAGGGCGGCCTTCAGCCGCTGCTCGAACGCGCCGCGAAGCTGTGTCCCGGCGACCATGCCGCCGAGGTCGAGCGCGACGACCCGCACGCCGCGCAGCGGCTCGGGCACGTCGTTCTCGGCGATCCGCAGGGCCAGACCCTCCGCGATCGCCGTCTTGCCGACACCGGCCTCGCCGATCAGCACCGCGTTGTTCTTGCGCCGCCGTGTCAGGGTCTCGACGACCTGCTCGATCTCACCGGCTCGCCCGATCACGGGGTCCACGCGGCCTGCGCGGGCCTCGGCGGTCAGGTCATGGCCGAACTCATCGAGCGCGGGCGTCTGCGAGCGCTGGCGGGCCTGGTTGCGTTGGCCTACGGCCGCGCCACCTTGGCCACCGTCGGGACCGCCGGGTCCCATCGGGCCGCCGAACAGCCCACCCTCGGGCAGGCCGCCCTGCTGCGCAGCCACTGCCTCACGAGCGCACCGCTCGCACAGCAGCCCCGCGCGCCGTCCGGCACCGCCGGCGAACATCACCTGCACGACGCCTGGGCGCTCGCCACAGATGTCGCATAAGCGCACATTCTGGGGGTTCGTATTCTCAATATCCACGTTCTCAAATCTCCGATCTGTTCTCAGATCTAAGTCGTTAGGACTGAGATTTTAGCGCACTTCGATTGAGCACACAACCTCTCTCGCTGCGCCCTCTTCCCGCCTCGTCCGTTAGCGTCCGCCCCACAGTCAGAGTCGGCCGGAAGCGTTATCCGCGACATCGCCCATTTCCAGGCGGCGCTCGAGACTCAGGGCCTGCAGGACGGCTACCTGAACTCCGTGGCTCCGCATCGAGGCCGGCCTGATGCTGCAGCTCGACGATGACCGCCACCGTCCGACGACGGACAGACCTTCGGGCTATGCGCCTTCGAGCTCCTCGGAGAGCTCGAGCCATCTGGATTCGAGCTCATCGCGTTCGGTGCTGAGCGTCGTCTGCTCGCCGGAGAGCTCGTGCAGGCGCACGGCATCCGTGGCCGCGGCGGTCATCGCCGTCTGCAGCTCGGCCCCCCGCCGCTCGGCGCGCTCCAGCTCACGCTCGATCCGCGCCAGCTCGCGCCGTACGGCCTGTCGTTGAGCGCCTGGGCGCGCGGTCCTGTTCAGTGCTGTCGTGGCGGTATCCGGGACCTCGGCGGCTCGCAGCTCCAGGTACTGCTCCACCCCGCCGGGGAGGTGGCGCAGACCGCCGTCGCCGGGCAGCGCGTAGACGTCGTCGCATACCCGCTCGACGAAATAGCGGTCGTGCGACACGACCACCAGCGTCCCGGGCCAGCCATCCAGCAGGTCCTCCAGGGCGGTCAGGGTGTCGATGTCCAGGTCGTTGGTGGGCTCGTCGAGCAGCAGCACGTTGGGCTCGGACATCAGCAGGCGCATCAGCTGGAGGCGTCGCCGCTCGCCGCCTGACAAGTCCTCGGTCAACGTCCACAGCCGCTCGCCGCGAAAGCCGAAGCGCTCGGCCAGCGCGCTCGCGGTCAGCTCCTCGCCGGCGCTGCTGGTCGCCCGGCCCCGGATCTGCTCGAGCGCCTCCAGCACCCGCAGGCCGGCGGGCAACTCGGCGGTGTCCTGCGAGAGCTCGGCCAGCCTCACCGTCACCCCCCGCTGCACCGACCCGGAGTCAGGCGGGCGATCGCCGGCGAGCAGTCCGATCAGCGTCGTCTTGCCCGACCCGTTGGCGCCGACGAGACCGACCCGCTGGCCCGGCCCGAGCCGCCAGGTGACGTCTGAGAGCAGTCGCCGCGTTCCCAGCGTGACCGACACGTCGACGGCGTCCAGCACCCGGTCTCCGAGCCGCGCGGTGGCGAAGCGCAGCAGCTCCACCGTGTCCCGCGCCGGCGGCTCGTCGGCGATCAGCGCGTTGGCCGCCTCGATGCGAAACCGCGGCTTTGAGGTCCGCGCCGGCGCCCCCCGTCTCAGCCACGCCAGCTCCTTGCGAACCAGCTGGCGACGCTTGTCGCCGTGCACCGCCGCCTGCCGGTCGCGCTCGGCGCGAGCCAGGACATAGGCCGAGTACCCGCCGTCGCGCTGCAGGACGTTGTTGTCGGCCACCTCCCAAGTGCCCGTGCAGACGGCGTCCAGGAACCACCGGTCGTGGGTGATCACCAGCAGCGTTCCCCTCCGCGCCGCCAGGAAGTGCGCCAGCCAGTCGATGCCCTCCACGTCGAGGTGGTTGGTCGGCTCGTCGAGCGCCAGCAGGTCCGGGGAGTCCAGCAGGGACTTGGCGAGCGCGATCCGCCGCTGCTCGCCGCCTGACAGGTCGGCGATGCCCGTCTGCAGCCCGTGCGCGAACCGCGACAACGTCACGCCGCCCAGCAGCCCGTCCAGCACAAACCGAAACGCGGGATCGCCCGCCCACTCGTGCTCGGCTCGGCCGCCGACCAGCTCCTGGCCGATCGTGCACGCCGGATCCAGCTCCGCCTGCTGCTGGACAAGCTCCACGCTGACCCCGCTGGTGCGGATGACGGCGCCGCCGTCGGGCTGCTCGACACCGGCGATCAGCCGCAGCAGCGTCGACTTGCCGGCGCCGTTGGCCCCGACGACGCCGATGCGCTCGCCCTCGCTGACGCCCAGCGTCACGTCGTCGAGCACCGATCGGCTGCCGTAGCCCTTGGTGACTGCGCTCAGGTTGACGAGGTTGCGGGCGGCGATGGGTCAGATGTAGCAACTCGCCGCCGCGGGCTCTCGTTCAGGGGCGGCGCGCCCTCCTGCGTCGGATACAGGTCGTGGGGAATCCACTACCGGCCGGCCGGCTGAACGGCGCAGGGTTCAGGCGCGCGCTGAGCAGACGCTGAGCGAGATCAGCGGCCAGGACCGAGAGTTGGCGCTCCGGCTGCACGCCGTCGTGGCCCTCGAAGGCGGGTCGGTCGAAGGGCTGTCGCTTACCGGGGCGACTGCGGGCGAGGCGATCGTGCTCGGCAACCTCGTGTTCGCCCGCATGGGCCCGGAAGCCACCGCCGCCGAGATCGCCAACCTCGCCGAGCGGGCCGCACCCTGGGTCGACGAGCTGCTGACCGATGCGCCCTCCATGGGGTTCACGGGCGTCGTGCTCGCGCTGACGTGGGCCGATCGTCTCGAAGAAGCGGAGCGGCTGCTGAACCACGCCGTCGGCGCTGCTCGCCGGCGCGGGTCAGCGACGGATTACGCGAGCGCGATGACGCTCCGAGCGAAGGTGCGCCACCGAGCCGGTCGGCTGCGCGATGCCGAAGCCGACGCCCGCGCCGCGCTCGGCGTGGAGCTGGACAGCGGCTGGTCGTTCGCGCGCGGGGTCGCGCCGCTGGTCGCCTCGCTCCTCGATCAGGGTCGACCCGACGAGGCCCACGCCGAGCTCATCGCTGCAGGCCTCGACGAGGAGATTCACGACTCTCCACCGATGAGCCCGGTTCTCCTGGCCCGTATGAGACTGCGCGCCGCGCGCCGCGACAACGCCGGCGCCCTCGGCGATTGGCATGAGGCCGTCCGACGAGTCCAGCGTGGGCGCGGCTTCAACGTCGCGTGGATCGAGGACCTGATCGCGATCTCCGACGTCCACCGGACGCTGGGCGACGCGGAGGCGGCCCGTCAGGGATCTGCAGCAGGCAATGCAACTCGCCCGCCGGTGGGACACGCCCACCATGGTCGGCCAGGCTCTCCATGCCCAGGCGCGGGCGGCAATCGCCGGCGACCCGATCGAGGTCCTCCGAGAAGCGGTCGGCCTGCTGGCGGAGTCGCCCGCACGGCTGGAGTACGCCCGGGCGCTGGTCACCCTGGGTGGCTCACTGCGCCGGCAGGGCCAGCGGGTCGACAGCCGCGAGCCGCTGCGAGCGGGCTACGAGCTTGCGCACGAGTGCGGCGCCCACGCGCTGGCCGACACCGCCCGCGGAGAGCTTCGCGCCAGCGGCATCCGACTACGTCGCGAGGCTCTCAGCGGCGCCGCCTCCCTGACTCCGAGCGAGCTTCGCATCGCTGACATGGCGCTCGGCGGCGCCGCCAACGCCGAGATCGCCCAGAAGCTCTTCCTCACGGTCAAGACGGTCGAGATGCACCTCACCAACACCTACCGCAAGCTCGACATCCACCGCCGATCGGAGCTCGGACCGGCACTCGGTCAGCAGGGATGACCGGTATGGCACGGCGCCGGACTTGGGCGGGACCGTCACCGCCGACGCCGTGGTGGGCGCGAAGTTGCGCGGGGTTGTCAGACTCAGGCCGTGCTCTTGGACCACCCGCCCGAGCGCCGGGCGGTTCCGGCGGCGGCAGGTCGTTCAGACACCACCCGGGCGTCCTGGGCGGCGCAGAAACCGGCGTTGCCGGCGCCCACCACGATCACATCGGCGTCACGAGTCAGGGTCTCTCCTCCTCGCTCGTACACCTGAGGCGTACCGTCCCGGCCTCCCCGTAAAACGGTCCACTGCGACACCGCTCAAAGCCGGGGTAAAGACTTCGCGCGCCCCCTTGAACCCCTCCGGCTTTGCAATTATCGTAACGATCCGCCTGTAGATGTGAGCGCTAACGGACCGGTATTGGAGAGGTGCCAGTTGGGGCTCGCGGGGCTAAGCGTCGTCGTCCTGCGACGTCGAAAATAGATCCCAAAAGGGAGAGGGGATTGATGAAGCACATCACTCGCGCGATCCGCAGACCGCTCGCTCTGGCGACGGCAAGCGGACTCCTCGGAGTGCTCGCCTTTGGAGGCTCGGCGCTCGCCGCGACTCCGAACGCCCAGCATCATCGAGCGAATCACAAGCACCATGGTCACGGCCACCATCACGGCGGCGGCGGTGGCAGTGGCGGTGGCGGGAGCATCAACGGAGCCTCGTGGGGCTCCACGGACGGACAGCCCGTAAACCTCTACACGCTGACCAACCGCCACGGGATGGTCGTCAAGATCTCCAACTACGGAGGCGTCGTCCAGTCGATCTGGGTCCCGGATCGCCATGGCAATCTGACCAACGTCGCGCTCGGCTTCTCGAGCCTGTCGGACTACGTCAACGACTTCACCCAGGGAGCGACTGGCACGCCATGGCCCATTCCAAGTGCAAGTAATGGGTCAGGCGACACGTACTTCGGCGCGATCATCGGCCGGTACGCGAACCGGATCGCCAACGCGTCGTTCGACCTCAACTCGCATACGTACACGCTCGACGCCAACAACGGCCCGAACACCCTGCACGGCGGCTATCTGGGCTGGAACACGGTTGTCTGGACGCCGACCACCTCCTCGGACAACGACTCGGTCTCGCTTGTGCTGACCCATGACTTCCCGGCCGGAGAGGGATGTCTTCCCTCGCTGACCTCGGGCTGCACGGGGCCCACTGGTGGGTTCCCGGCACCGGTGACGGCGACGGTGACCTACTCGCTCACGCGTGACAATCAGCTGAAGATCAGCTACCAGGTCGTCAACGATTCCTCCACCGACGCGACGGTGGTCAACCTCACCAACCACACGTACTTCAACCTGGGAGGCGAGGGCAACCACACGGTCTACAACCAGCTGCTCGCGCTGAACAGCAACGAGTACACGCCGGTCGACCTCAACCTCATCCCCGAGAAGCCGTACTTCGTGCCGGTCGCCGGCACGCCGTTCGACTTCCGCTCGCTGCACCCCATCGGGGAGAACATCCGCAACACCAGCCTGCCGGACGGCACGAGCGGACCGTTCAAGCAGCTGCAGATCGCCCACGGGTATGACCACAACTGGGTCCTCAACGGCTCGGGCTACCGCCTGGCCGCCGTGGCCCAGGACCGCCAAAACGGCGTGACCCTCCAGGCGTTCACCGACGAGCCGGGCGTCCAGGTCTACACCGGGAACTTCCTGGTCGGAGACCTGATCGGGACGAGCGGCCACGTCTACCGCCAGGGCGACGCGTTCACCCTGGAGACGCAGCATTACCCGGATACGCCGCACCACATCGGCGATCCGGCCTGGCCAAGTGTTGTTCTGAACGCCGGTGCGACGTTCAACAGCAACACGGCGTTCAAGTTCTCCGTGAGCAACGGAGGCCACGGGCGCCGGGTCCGCTTCCGCTGACCTCGTCGCCGTTGTAGCTCCGGACCGAGCCGGGCCGCCGTGTGGCGGCCCGGCTCTCCGGGGGCCGGCAAGCTCGGAGTTCCGGCGGCGGGGTCCGCGGGTGGGCGGTCGGGCGGTCGGCCGGTCAGGCGAGACGCAGTCGCGGCAAGCGCCAGCGCGGCCGGCGGCGGGCCTTGGCCTGCGTCACCTGCTCTGCGCGCGCCCGGAGGAGCGAGACGATCTGCGCGGTGGCCACGAACGGGTCGGCGACGACCCGCCGATCGGCGAGCGAGAGCGCGGCGACCGGCTGCCCGTCGGCTGACGCGAGCAGCACCGGGCCGACCAGCGGGGGCGCCTCGTCAAGAGCGGCGAGCCGCTTTACGATATCGGCGTCGTGAGCCCGGGCATGCCGGATCTCGACGCCCGGCACCGGGCGCTTGCCGAACCCCGGGAACCGCTGGGACTGTTCGCCGGCCTGCCGCAGCTCGGCCTGGTGGTCTGCGGCGGCCATCTCGATGAGCATTGTGATCATGACGCGCTCCTGTCGTTTGGCATGCAGCCATGATGCGCGTAAGAACCGGGTGCCCGCTATGGGCAAAAGCAGCGAGATCTGGGGGGTGCGGCCTTAGGCGTGGCCGTCTGACCGCTTAGTGTGAGGGCCGGAGGGGAATCGTAGGAGAGCGATGGCGTCCGAGCACGAGACGATCTTCACGATGGAGGCCACGCCGGTCAAATTCGGCACCGGCGCGTCGGCGGAGGCGGGCTGGGAGCTCAAGCGCCTGGGCGTCAGGCGCGCGATGCTCGTCACCGACCCCGGCGTGGCCGCGCTCGGGCATCCGGAGCGCATCGGCAAGTTGATCGAGGACGAGGGGCTCCAGGTCGTGATCTACGACCGGACTCGGGTGGAGCCGACGCTCGACTCCTTCCAGGATGCGGCGGACTTCGCGCTCGAGCACGAGGTCGACGGCTTCGTCTCGGTGGGCGGCGGCTCGAGCATCGACACCGCCAAGGTCGCCAACCTCGTCTCCACCCACCCGGCGCCGGTCATGGACTACGTCAACGCGCCCGTGGGCGAAGGCCGCAAGCCTCCTTCGGCGCTGAGGCCGCACCTGGCGATCCCCACCACCTCGGGGACCGGCTCGGAGGCGACGACCGTCGCGGTGCTCGACATCCCCGAGCTCAAGCTCAAGACCGGGATCTCGCACCGCTACCTGCGCCCCACCCAGGCGATCGTCGACCCCGAGCTGTCGCGTTCGCTGGCGGCCGAGGTGACGTCGTCGACCGGCCTTGATGTCGTCTGCCACGCCGCCGAGTCGTTTCTCTCCAAGCCGTTCGACACCCGCCCCCGGCCGGACTCGCCCGACGACCGCCCGCCCTACCAGGGGTCCAATCCGGTCGCCGACGTGTGGTCGGCGAAGGCCCTGGAGTCCGGGGGGCGCTACCTGCGCCGCGCGGTCGCCGACGGCGACGACGTCGAGGCGCGCGGCTACATGATGCTCGCTGCGACGATGGCCGGCGTGGGCTTTGGCTCCGCCGGGGTCCACATCCCGCACGCGTGCGCCTATCCGATCGCCGGGCTCAAGCACGAGTATCAGCCCGCCGGCTACCCCGACGATCATCCCTTCGTCCCCCACGGGCACTCGGTGATCGTCAGCGCGCCGGCCGCCTTTCGCTTCACCTACGGCGCGATGCCCGATCGCCACCACCAGGTCGCGGAGCTGCTGGCCGGCGAGCCGATCGCCGACGCGGACCCCGACACGCTGCCCGACGTCCTGCGCGCCCTGATGCGCGATATCGATGCGCCCCGCGGCGTGGCCGAGTTCGGCTACACCGAGGACGACATCCCCGAGCTCGTGCAGGGAGCCCTCAAGCAGGAGCGGCTGTTGGCCGTCGCCCCCAAGGAGGTCGGCGAGCGGGACCTGCGCAACATCGTCACCGCATCGATGCGCAACTGGTAGTGCGGCTAGACGATCGCGATCGGACGAACCATCGACCCGGTCGCGCCTCGGATCGACAGCGGCAGGCACATGAAGCAGAACTCATGGACGCGATCTCGCGCCAGCTCCTCGCAGTTGACCATCTCAAGGATGAAGATCCCGCGCTCGACGAGCAGCGCGATGTGGACAGGGTGCGGGTTTCCGGGAACGGTCGAGGGCAGAACCTCAAGCGACTCGGTGTCGCCGGCGACCGCTACCACGCCCTGCTCGGCGAGCCACAGCGCCGCATCGCGGTCGATGCCGGCCTGCTCGTGGGCGGCGATGAAATCCGGGTCCGGCCACCCCGACAGATATCCGGTCCTGACGAGCGCCACGTCGCCGGGCCGGAGCTCGACACCCTGGTGCCTGCACGCGTCACGCAACTCGTCCGGTCCGACGGCGACGTGCGCGTCAAGCGCCTCGACGCCCCGGAACCCGGGAACGTCGATCAGGATGCCGCGCGAGATGATCGGCGGGATGTCCGTGGCATCGTCACGCAGCGGTCCAAAGTCCCCGAGATCGCGCTCGGCGCAGCCGCCCCCGAACCAGCCGTGATCGTCGCCGCAGGTGATGTGCGAGAGGGCGTCGATGTGGGTCCCGGAATGCACGGTCCCCATCACCATCTCGCTCTGCCAGTGGAAATTGACGTTGTTGTCCGCGAGCCAATCCTGGTCGCCCTGGTTGTCGAGCCCGCGCGGCGTCCGGTATGTCATCACCTGAAATGGTGGGTGGCCGGGAAACAGCGGCATCCCCGGGAAACGCTCGCAATCGAGGTCGTAGACCCGGCCCTGGGCGGCCAGCGCGAGCGCGCCGCGCACGTGCTCGGGGCCGAGTTGTGCGGCCGGCGTCGTTGTGCGGGTGGTGGTCATGGTCACGCCCTCGAGGTTGCGTTTGAAGGAAACGAGCGGCCGGTAGGCGGCTTGGCGTGGCCCCCGGGGCACGGCGTGCCGGATGTCGCTGCCGAGAGGCACAACTCGGGAGCCAGGTCCTTCTCATAGAAGTCGTCAAAGAAGCCGGTGCTCGGGGCCTTGTTCGCGGGCAGCGTGTTGCAGCCCTTGGTCACGTCGGTGCACTGCTTGAGCTGGCCGGCGGTGTTGAGTGGGAGCGGCACCTGCATGAGCTTGGGCATCTGCTTGCCTTGGAGAATCGCCACGGCCTCCTTGAGCGCATACGCGCCCGTGTACGGTGGCGATCCGTACGAGATCCCCTTCACCTGATGACCGGCCATTGCCGCGCGGTATCCGTTCTCGGATTCTCCGGTGGTCGGCACCAGCTTGCGGCCCACCGCCCGGTAGGCCTGAAGGATCCCGAATCCAACCTGTCCCCATACGCCCTGAATGTTGTGATCGGCCCCGAGCACGCGGGCCATGCCCTGCTGCGTGTCGGCCTGGTCCCAGTTTCCGGGGAATTGAGCGATCACGTGGATACCCGAGTGCTGCTTCCAGACCGACGCGGCGCCCGCACGCCTCAGGGTGTCGACCGACGTGCCGGCCCACCGTTGGCCTCGACGATGTTGCCCTTGCCGTGGAGTGCGGTGGCCAGCCATTGCGCCGTGAACTTCCCGGCGGCGAACTGGTTGATGTGCACGTTATAGGCGCACGGCTCGGTGACCGCGCCGTCATAGGCGATCACGACAACCCCGCGGTCGCACGCCTGCTTGATCACCGGGTTGAGCGCCGCGGGTGAGATCGGGAACGTGATGATCGCGTCGTACCCGCTGGCGATCATCTGCTGGATCTGCTCGATCTGGCTGTTGATGTCCGCGCCGCCCGCGCCTGCCGCACCGGCAACGTAGGTGTGCAGCTGGACCTGTCGGTTGTAGGGCGGCGTCTGGGCTTCGGCAGTCACCAGGTTCTTGGCCTCGATCTGCCAGTCGTTGCCGACGTAGCTCATCGACAGCGCGATCTTGAAGACGCGGTTCGGGTTGCCGTGAACGCCCTGTTGACTCGCTGACGCCGCAGCGCACCCGCCAAGGGCAAGGCTCAGAACGACGATCAGAATCCGTCGCATGAATGACAGTTACCCAGGCTCGAGTTTTTATGCACTCCCACTCGGGGTACGACTGAGGTCATGGGAGGGATGGCCCTCGGAGTGCGTGACGTTGTCAAGCGCTATGGCGCCACGGTCGCACTCGACGGAGTCTCGTTTGAGATTCCCGTCGGCTCGTCACACGCTCTGATCGGCAGAACGGCGCGGGCAAGTCAACGCTCGTCAAGGTCGTGAGCGGGATCACTCGTCCGGACTCGGGCGAGATCGAGGTCAACGGCGAGCGCATGCGGCGGATCTCCACTCCGGCGCACGCGGCGCAGCTCGGCATCGGCACGGCCTTCCAGGAGCTGTCGCTGGTGCCGACGCTGACGGTGGCCGACAACCTGCTGCTGGGGATCGAGCCAAGCAGCCCGCGCGAACTGCACAGCCGCGCGCAGGCGCTGCTGGACGAATGCGAGGTACCCGACATCTCGCCCCAATGGCGCGTCGAGGACCTGACATTGCCCGAGCGTCAGATGGTGGAGATCGCCAAGGCGGTCCGCCACAAGCCGCGGCTGCTGTTCCTCGACGAGTCCACCTCAGCGCTCGGCGAAGGTGCCAGCAGCTGGTTCGCGAGCCTCCTCGGGCGCCTGCGCGACGCCGACACGACACTCGTGTTCATCACCCACCGCCTCGGCGAGGTCCGCGAGCACTGCGACCACGCCACCGTGCTGCGCAACGGCGAGGCGGTCGGCAGCTTTGCGATCGATGAGGTCGACGAGGACGAGGTCGTTCGGATGATGATCGGGCGCTCGATGGACCAGGCATTTCCCGACCGCCGGCCGCCGGTCGACCGTCCGGTCAGGCTGCAGACGCGCGGGCTGGGCTTGGAGGGCGCGTTCGAAGACGTCGACCTCGAGCTGCGCGAGGGGGAGATCCTCGGCGTCGCCGGGCTCGACGGCCAGGGGCAGCGTGAGCTCTTTCTGTCGCTGTTCGGCGTGCTGCCGCACGATCACGGAGAGGTCCTGATCGACGGCGAGACGGTGCGGATTCGCTCGCCGCGTGACGCGATCGACGCTCATCTCGGCATCTCGCTCGTCCCCGAGGACCGCAAGACCGAGGGCCTGTTCCTGGCGCTGTCGACCGGCGCCAACATGGCGATCCCGTCGCTGCATCGCCTGGCCAGCCACGGTTGGCTCAGCGAGCGCCGGGTCCGCCGAAGCGCTGCCGAAACGGCCGAGCGGGTCAACCTCGATCCGAGCGTCGTTGGTCGCGAGGTCGGTATGCCGTCCGGCGGGAACCAGCAGAAGGTGGTGATCGGCAAGTGGGTGCTCGCCGGCGCTCGGCTCCTGCTGCTGTACGACCCGACCCGGGGAGTCGATGTCGGGACGAAGTTCGAGATCTACAAACTGATTCAGGAGCTCGCGGACGAGGGCCGGTCGTTGCTCGTCTACTCGAGCGACCTGCCCGAGGTGGTTGGTCTCTGTGACCGCGTGCTGACGTTCTACCGCTCGCGGGTGAGCGGCGAGTTCGCGGGAGACGAGCTCACAGAGCGCAATGTTCTGAGCGCGATCGTCGGCCACAACGTGGTCACCACGTGAGCGTCGTCTCCTCAGCTCCGATGCGGGCCGCTCGCCGCCAGTGGACCGAGGGGCCAGCGGTGGCGTCCGCAGTGCTGCTGGTGATGCTGGTCGTGTACGCGTTCTACGCGTCGCTCTTCTCCTCGTTCACCATCCAGGCACTCAGCAATGACACGGCGCCGCTCGCGCTGGCGGCGATCGGCGAGACGCTGGTCGTACTCACCGGCGGATTCGACCTATCGGTGGGCGCGATCATGGGACTCGTCAACGTGCTGCTGGCCACGCAGCTGACCGGTGCGGGCGGTCACGACGCTGGGGCTGGCGCTCACGCTGGTGATCGCCGCTGCCGCGGGCTTTGCCAACGGGCTGCTGATCGCCTACGTGCGGCTGCAGTCGATCATCGTCACGATCGCGACGCTGTTCATCTTCAGCGGAATCACCCTGAAGATCCTCGACCAACCGGGCGGCTCGGTACCGCGCGGCTTCCAAGACCTGCTGACCGGTGTGACAGTGATTCCGCGGGCACTGATCGTGATCCTGCTGGGGGCTGTTGCGTGGCTGGCACTGCGCAGAACGCGGCAGGGCGCGGCGATGTATGCGATCGGCGGCGATCGGGAGGCAGCGCGCATGTCGGGCATCCCGATCTCACGCCGCCTGCTGGTCACCTACACCCTGGCCGGGGTCTTCTACGACCTTCGAGGGCGTCGTGCTGGCGCTCGCCGTGCTGCTGAACACGTACGTCAAGCGTTGGAGGCCGCGGCGCGGCTGATGGCGACGACAACTGCCCCCACCCGGTCGGACGAGCGCCCGCTGGACCGCGCCGGCCGTGCCCTGCGCGCGGTGCCCTGGGCAGCCGTGTGGCTGGCGATCGTGGTCCTGTGGATCGCCTCGCGCTGGATCGTCGGACCGGGTTTTCAGAGCCTCGACAACATCTGGGCGGTCGTCACGGCGGCCTCGTTCATCGCCGTCGCCGCCGCCGGCCAGGGGCTGGTGATCCTCACCGGCGGAATCGACCTGTCGATCCCCTGGATGATGACGCTCGGCGGCGTGCTGATCGCGAAGTGGACCAACGGCCAGAACGATGCTCTGATCTGGGCTCTGCCCGCGCTGCTGGCCATCGGTGCGGCGCTCGGCGCAATCAACGGCGCCGGCATCACCTTCCTGGGGATCGCGCCGGTCATCATCACGATTGCGATGAACTCGATCGCGCAGGGGATCGTGCTCCTGAGCACCAATGGCACGCCGACCGGAAGCGCACCGCCGCTGCTGCGTGACCTGATGGTCAAGAAGGCGGCGGGGATCCGGTGATCGTGATCGCGTTGGTGCTGTTTGCGGTGGTCGTGGGGCTCGTGATGAGCCGCACCACCGGCGGCAAGCGTGCCTATGCGGTCGGAAACTCCGAGCGCGTCGCGCGTCTCGGGCGTGCGCGTGCCCGTCGTGATCGTCGCGGTCTACGCGATCTCCGCCATGTGCTCGGTGCTGGCGGGCGTGCTTCTGACCGCATCGACGAGTCAGGGCTTCCTCGGCATGGGCGACCAGTACCTCCTCCCGTCGATCGCCGCCGTGGTCATCGGCGGCGCCTCGATTCTCGGCGGTCGCGGCCACTACACCGGCACCTTCGGAGGGGCGATCTTCCTTGCCCTGCTCACCTCGGTGCTGACCGCGGTATCGGTATCGGAGGCGACGCGTGAGATCCTGTTCGGGGTCGTGATCCTGCTCGCCGTCGTGGCTGCTCGCGAGCGGGGGCTGACCTGATGCAGGAGGTCATTATCTCGGCGGCGATCACGGGCGGGATGACCGTGCCGACGCAGAGTGGCGCGATTCCGGTGACGCCCGAGGAGATCATCGAGTCGGCCGTCGGCGCCTACGAGGCGGGGGCGGCGATCGTGCACATTCACGTGCGCGAGCCGGACACGGGTCGTCCGAGCAGCAACATCGCGCTGTTCAAGGAGGTCCTGGAGGGCATCAAGCAGCGCTGCCCGGTGATCGTGCAGCCCACCACCGGCGGCGGGCAGGGAATGACCATCGAGGAGCGCGCGGCCGTGCTGACCGAGTTCGAGCCCGAGATGGCCACGTTCAACACCGGCTCGTTCAACTTCGGCCTGTTTCCGATTGGCGAACGCGACCTTGGATGGGCCGAGTGGGAGCGGGAGTACCTGGAGGACACCCGCGGCTACATATTCCGCAACACGTTCGCCGACATGGAGCGAATCTGCGAGATGGTGCGCGCGGCCAACGTCAAGCCTGAGCTCGAGGCCTACGACGTCGGGCATCTCTACAACATCGACCACCTTCTCAGCCGGGGCCTGCTCGACAAGCCCGTCCACATCCAGTTCGTGCTCGGCGTCCTCGGCGCGAACCAGCCGCGGATCGAGCAGGCGATGCACATGCTCGCTACCGCGCGGTCGCTGTTCGGTGAGGACTTCACGTGGTCGGCGGCCGGCGTGGGCTACCCGGCCGAGTACCACCTCGCGGCGCTGGGGGTCATGCTGGGCGGTCAGGTCCGCGTGGGACTGGAGGACAATCTGCGCCTATCTCGCGGCAAGCGGGCGCAGTCCAATGCCGAGCTCGTCGAGAAGGCGGTTTCGCTGGCGGCGCTCTACGACCGCCCGCCCGCCACCCCGGATCAGGCGCGAGAGTTCTTCGGGCTCAAGGGTCTCGCCGCGGTGGCTTACTGAGCAGCTTCGCGAGCCGCTCGAAGGCCGCCGGGCTCGGTCTGTCGGAACCGTGCTCGTAGGAGTGCACGAGCTCCACGATCCCCGTGTTCAAGGGCGTCGCGACTCCGTGTTCGGAGCCTCGGTCGACCACGGCGCCGTTGATCACATCGACCTCGCACGGCACGCCGCGCTCGATGTCCTGCAGCATCGAGGCCTTCGTCGCGCCCAGCTGCCCGATCATCTTGTCGATCGCCCCATCGGCCACCGCTCGGTCCTCCGAGGCGACGTCCTCGGCACGCACGCCGACCAGATCCTGCAGCTCGAGCCCCTGGGCGTGCCCGACCTCGACCCCCTCGCGCCAGACCTCCACGGCAAGCCGACGACCCAGCGGATGTGCCGCGATCTCGCCGGAGAGCAGGCCCGACGCGACCCCGAGCCCCGACCAGGTCGAGTTGATGAGCAGCTTCGACCACACCTGCCCGCGAATGTTGGCGCTGAGGCGCACATCCCCCGCAGTTTTCAAGCGCCGATTTCAGGCGCTGGAGACGATCCGACGGCGAGCCGTCGGGCTCCCCGATCACGAACGGCGCGCGCGTCGTCTGAGCCAGCCGTCCCGGACCCAGATTCGTGGCACCCCACTCCACCGTGCCGATCAGTAGACGATCAGCCCCGACGATTGCCGCAATCCGGTCCTGAACGAGCCCGTTACCCAGCGAGACGAACGTCTCCGCGCGGTCGCTCAGCGGCGCCAGTGCGGGCTCGAGGTAAGCCGCCTTCAGGGTCACGAACGCGAAGTCAGCGTCGGTGGGCAGCTCACGGGGGTCGGCGTAGGCGTCGACCCGCACCGTTCTCTGCTCGCCAAGCTGGTCGAGCTCCAGGCCCGGGTCGCGCATTCGTGCCACGTGATCGGGATTGGCGTCGAGCACCATCACGCGGCGGACCCGGCCGGTCATCAGCGCTGCGGTGACGCCGCCGATCGCGCCGCCGCCCACGATCAGGATGTCCTGGTCGACCATCGTCAATCCGTGCCGGGGCTGAACCGCTGCGGGGGCAGACGCTCGAGCAGTTCGGCGAGCGCGGCGTAGCGCTCGTCGCGCTCGCCGAGCAGACGCTCGGGCTCGCCTTCGGAATACGAATAGAAGCCCGCGCCGGCGCTGGTGCCTGTGCTCCCTCGCTCCACGAGCTCGCGCATCGTCTCGGGTACGAAGAATCGCTCGCCGAACTCGTTGCGGTGCTGCTCCAGGACGGCCGAGTAGACGTCGAGCCCGGCCATGTCCGCGATCTGGAACGGTCCGAAGAACGGCAGCCGGAAGCCGAAGGTCGAGCGGACGACCTGATCGATCTCCGCCGGCGTGGCGATGCCGTCCTGCACGCAGCGAACGGCTTCGCACAGCAGCGCGTTCTGGAGGCGGTTCGCGACAAAGCCGACGCCGGCCCGGACGACCGCCGGAGACTTGCCGAGATCGCGCAGGAAATCGACCACCCGCTCCACCACCGACTTGTCCGTCGCCGGTGCGGCGACGACCTCCACACCGGGCGTCCATTCCGGGGGGTTGAACCAATGCATCCCCAGGAAGCGTGCCGGGTGTCGTAGCGGCTCGGCCAGCCGATCGACGGGCAGCGACGACGTGTTGCTGGCGATCACCACATCGTCGTCGACGGAGTTCTCGCAGGCCGACAGCACCTCGTGCTTGACCTCCATGTCCTCAGCCACGGCCTCGAGCACGAGCTCCGCGCCCGAGACAGCTTCTGCAATTTCGCCGAAGGCTTCGATCCGCTCGGCCCGTTCGATCAGTGCAGCGTCCACCAGGCCCGCCTTGACATGGGCGCGGGCCCGCTCGATCACACGTTCTCGGGCCGCCATCGATAACTCAGGACTGGCGTCAGCCAAGTGGACACGGAGGCCGCCGGCGGCAAATGCCTCGGCTATCCCGCCGCCCATCCGTCCACCCCCGACGACGGTTACGGTGGCCGGCCAAGGAGGTGGCTCCAGAAGTCTCACAGCCCTCCCATGTGTCGAGCCATACCCCAGCGGATCGCGTTGAAAACGCCCGGCCAACCTGCCACCGCTCACCGCCGACCGACCTGGTCCGCGCGGTCGGGGGCGCCGCCGCATCGTCGCGGCGGCGCCCTCCGCTCGGTCGGTCTACTGTCCTGCGCCCAGGTCGACAGCCGGGAGGATCCGTTGGCTGACCTCCGGTGCGACCGTGACGGCGTCCTTGCCGCCCAAGGTGTTGATCTGGAGTCGGTCGTTGGCGGGCTCGCTGCCGGCGATCTGCAACTGCGCGGCGAGACCCGAGACCTGCACGTCATTGCCGGCAGTGCCGACCCGGACGTGATCGGCCTGCCCGGTGCCGTTGGCGATCACCGTGTCCGCCTGAGCATCGCCGCCGCCACCGGTCGCGCTCAGATCGATGTTCGCGCGGGTCAGAGCGGTGCCCGTGAGATCATCGACCGTCAACGTGTCCGCACCACCCAGCGCAGCGACGTTGAGATCCTCGATCCCACCCAGATCCATCACGATGTTGGCCACATCGCGCGTGAACCGCACCCGCGAGCCGTTGGCCGACACCGACATCTGCTCACCGGCATTGGAACCGTTGAACTGCAGCGCATCACGCCCACCCTTCACCATCGACGACATCGCTGCCGTCTCCGGGATTCCAGGTAAACGTGTCACGCCCGCTGCCCAACCGCGCCACATCACTGCCTCGACCACCATTGACCTGGTCATCGCCGCTACCGCCGATCAGCACATCCGCCCCATCACCACCGACCAACGTGTCATCACCAGCCCCCACCATCAATCGTCACGGCCTCGTCGGCAAACGCGCCCTGGCTCTGGTCGACCCGGATGTCGTCGTTGCCGCCGCCGCCCTGGACGTTGATCGCGGTGAACGCCGTTCGGTCGAAGCTGAAGTCGGGGGTGCCGTCCTCCCCCACATCGACCTGGAGAATGTTGGGTGGGCCGGGGGCAAGCCGCAGCGCGAGCTTGTCGCTCGCCCCGTTCCCCGTGATCTGGAGGGTTCCGCCCTGGACATGGGGGATGTAGGCGGCGAGGGCCGAATCGGCCCCGAAGGCGAACATCGCGCCGAGGGTCGCGCCCCCCACCGCGCAGATTTGAAGCGCTCTGCGCCGCGCCGGTCCCGTGTGAAGCAACATCGTTACGTCTCCTTGGTGGTAAGTGCGCGGCCGGGTCATCAGTCGTCTGATTCCTGGCACGCAAACCGCCAAGACGCACGTCAGTTCCACATCCTTCCCGCGGACGTTTCAGATTTTTCACCGGGAAGGATTCGCGGCCCGGGCTCGTCTGAGCAGGCGACATGACGCACCGCGATCAGGACTTTGGCCGCCTCCGCGGCGCGCTCAGCTCCCCCGTCCGCGACATCCTCGCGCTGACCGATCGGCCGGGCGTGGTGTCCTTCGCCGGCGGGCTACCGGCGCCCGAGCTGTTCGACGTCGCCGGCCTGCGCCGGGCGTTCGCCTCGGTTCTCACCGACGCCTCCGGGGGCCGGGTGCTGCAGTATTCGACGACGGAGGGCGACCCTGCTCTGCGCTCGGCCATCGCCGAGCGCTTGACCTCGCGAGGGCTGCCCAGCGAGGCGGAGGACCTGCTCATCACCAGCGGGTCTCAGCAGGCGCTCACCCTCGTCGCCTCGCTCCTGCTGAAGCCGGGGGACCGGGTGTTGGTGGAGGAGCCGTCCTATCTCGCTGCGCTTCAGTGCTTCGCACTGGCGGGGGCGATTGCCGTGCCCGTGCCCTGCGACGACGATGGCCTGGATCCAGACGCACTCGATGAGCTGGTGTCCCGCCACCGTCCCAAGCTCCTGTACACGGTTCCGACGTTCCACAATCCAACCGGTCGGACGCTCACCCTCCCGCGCCGCCAGGCACTCGCCGCGCTGATCGAGCGCACCGGGCTGTGGCTGGTCGAGGACGACCCGTATGGCGAGTTGCGCTACGGCGGCGAGTCGATGCCGACGATCGCGTCGCTGCCGGAGGCGAACGGCAGGACGCTGGCGCTTTCCACGCTTTCCAAGATCGCCGCGCCCGGCCTGCGCCTCGGCTGGGTCCGCGCGCCCCGCGAGTTGCGCCGCCCGCTGACCATCGCCAAGCAGGCGGCCGACCTGCACTCTTCGACGATCGACCAGGCGGCGGCCGCGAGTTGGCTGACCACGACCGACCTCGATGCCCACATCGCCGGCCTGCGCAAGGCCTACCGCGCCCGCCGCGACGCCCTCCTCGACGGCCTCGCGTCGACACTGCCGGCCGGCTCGACGCACAACCGCCCGGATGGCGGCATGTTCGTCTGGGCGCGGTTGCCCGACGGCTGGGACGCAACCGCTGTGCTGCCGCGTGCGCTTGAGCGCGACGTCGCCTACGTGCCCGGAGCGCCGTTCTTCTCCGGCGCGCCTGATCCGGCGACCTTGCGCCTGTCGTTCACCGCCCATCCCGCCGAGGAGATCCGGCGCGGCCTGGAACGCCTGGCCGAGGCATTCGACGCGGTGGCGTCGGCAAACGCCCGGCGGTAGGCGGTCGGGCTGATCCCGGCTGACGCTCTGAAATGCATCCGCAGCGAGGCCGCGCTCCCGAATCCCGAGCCGGAGGCCACGTCCTCGATCGGCGCGTCCGTGCTCTCGAGCAGGCGCCGAGCCTCGAGGAGGCGCTGGTGCAGGATCCATCTATGCGGGGTGGTGCCCGTCTCGGCGCGAAACCGGCGGGCGAACGTGCGCGGGGACACCAGCGCATGCCGGGCGAGGGTCCCAACATCGAGAGGCTCGCGAAGGCGCTCCTGAGCCCACGCGCGAGTCGCCGCGAGACCGTCGGTGGCCTGTTCGGCCGATACCGGTACCGGCCGGTCGATGAACTGCGCCTGCCCGCCGTCACGATGGGGTGCGATCACCGTGCGCCGTGCGAACGCGGTCGCCAGTTCGGCTCCGTGGTCGCAGCGCACGACATGCAGGCAGAGGTCGAGCCCAGCGGCTACGCCGGCGCTCGTCAACACGTTGCCGTCGTCCACGAAGATGACATCGGCGTCCACCTCGACGGCCGGGAAGCGCGCGGCCAGGAGGTGGGCCTCGCGCCAATGGGTGGCGGCCCGACGGCCGTCCAGCAGGCCGGCGTGGGCGAGCGCGAACGCCCCGGTGCAGATCCCCACCATCCGGGCGCCCCTTTCCGCGGCCGCGCGCAGGGCGGCCAGCACCGGCTCAGGGGGAGTCTGAGCGGGATCGGCGTAGCCCGGCACCACGACCGTGTCAGCCTGCTCGAGGGAGCAGGCGCCGTGCTCGGCGACGACGTCGAACCCGGCCGAGCTTCGCACCGGTCCGGGCTCGGCGGCCGCGAGCGCGAACTCGTAGCGTGGCGGTCCAAGATGCCCGAAGAAGTGGGCGGGCGCCGCGAGGTCGAGGACGAGCACACCGTCGAGGGCCAGCGCGACGACTCGATGCGCGGTCATTGGCAGGATCCTAACGACCACTGTCCTTCCTGCCACTTGTCGCCGGGTGGGCGGGATGCCAGATTGCTCACATGGAACAGGTTCAGATTCTCGTCTACGACGGATTCGACGAGCTCGACGCAGTCGCGCCCTTCGAGATCCTCGCCGCGGCGGGCTTCGCGGTGGAGCTCGTGACGCTCGATCAGACGCCGTCGATCCGCACCTCTCACGGGATGTCGATCATCCCGGACGGTGCCCTCGGCGCAGCGCCGGAGCTGCTGGTCGTTCCCGGGGGCTCCTGGGCCTCGAGAGCCCCCGCCGGCGCGTGGGCCGAGGTCCAGCGCGGCATCCTCCCCGCGGAGATCGCCGCCCGGCACGCCGCCGGCAGCGTCATCGCGGGCGTGTGCACCGGCGTCATGCTCCTGGCCGCCGGAGGCCTGCTGGGCGGGCGCCCGGCGGTCACCCACCGAGCCGCGCTCGACGCGCTGCGCGAGTCAGGCGCGGAGGTGCACGCGGACGCGCGCGTGGTTGACGACGGCGACATTCTCACCGCCGGAGGCGTGACGTCGGCGCTCGACCTCGCCCTGCACATCGTCGCCCGCGAGCGCGGGGAGGATCTCGCCTCGGCCGGCGCCCAGAGGATCGAGTACGAGCCTCGCGGCCCGGTGCTGGACGTCAAACGTCCGCGGGTAACAGGGTGAAGGTGCCGCCCTGAATCGGTCGGACGGCGCGGAAGTGACGTTGGTCGAAGGTCAGGATGCGCCGCGTGCCGAGACGGTCGGCGAGCACGACCACCGACAGGTCGGCGAGCCCGAGGTTGAGGTCGGCGTACTGTCGATCGAGTTCAAGCGCCGCCCTGTAGTCGATCGAGTCGAGCCCGGGGCTCTCGTATCGCCGCGCGGCGAGATCCTCCAGGAATGCGCGACGAGCGGACGCGCCGAAGCGCTGGCCGAGCAGGTAGTCGATCTCCGCGGTCACCGGACCAGGTATGAAGAGGCTTCCCTGCTCTGCGCGGAGAAGCGCGAGGATCTCGTCCCGACGCGGCTCGCGCGCGTCGGCCACCGCCACCAGCGGCGCGGCATCGATGACCAACGTCACTCGCCGAATCCGTCGAGCAGCTCGTCTTCTGGAATCTCGGAGATCGCCCGACTGTCGGCGTCGCGCCGAGCGAACCCAGCCGCCAGCGCGAAGTCAGCGTTGCCCTTCACAGTCGGCACATAGGCCGTGATCGCCTCGCGGATGATCTCGGCTTGCGAACGCCCTTCAGCGCGCGCAAGCTCTAACAGCCGACGCGAATCTTGCTCGCTGAGATAGACGCTCGTCTTTCGCACCGTATGTAGGGTAGCGCGTAGGGCATAGCCACCAGCAAGCAATTGGCCAAATCGTTTACTCCCAGATTCACGGCCCGATGCTGCGCGCGTTCCAGCCGGCCATGAAGGTTGCCAGCGCGTCCTGGTCGCTGACGTCGATCCCGGCCGCCTGGGCGGCCGTCAAGAACTGCTTGGCGGGGCCGCCGGCGGCAGGATCGCTGGCCAGAGCTCTCATCTCGTCGCGCCAACGCGGAATCGCCTCCTGGGTCGACTCGATGGCCCACTGTGGTGTGCGCCGCTTGCGACCGGCAAACCGGACCCACGCATCAAGCGCCGCCGGAAGCGCCTCGAGGAGGTCGGGGTCGGCGAGCACCTTGCGAGGAACCCAGCCGGCCATGAAGAGCTCCACCACCACCGGGCTCCAGCGCAGCGGACGTCCGTCCACATAGTCGGCGCAGAAGTCGATGGCCAGTGACACCGCGAACGCCTCGTCCCCGTCGGGAGAGAACCCACGACCCTCGGGCGAGCTCAAAAACTCCTTCTGGAGCGCGTCGCGCTGCCCGGAAGGCATCTCCTCGCGCGCCCGGGTTGTCGCACCACCCGGCGCCTCGTCGGCGCGCAACAGGGCCAGTGCCCGCAGGGCCGCGTAGTCCTCTGACACGGGAGGGTCCAGGGTCATCTCGGTCAGGTGCAGCGCCGCGTGGATCTCAGCCGCGGCAAGCGCCGGATCGATCTGCTCAAGGCTCAGCTCGCCGTCGTCCCCTGGGCTCTGTCGCATCACCTCGGCGACGCGGTCGATCGAGTCGGCGAGCAGGATGCCCTTGGCCATCACGCCGAGGTTGTTATCGATGTACACGCCGACGGCGTGCGTCTCACCGGTGCAGTGCCGAGCCTCCAGGAACATGGTGAAACCATCGTCGAAGACGGCCTCGCGCATCACCGCCGCTGCCGTGATCGCCGCCTCCCCCACGTCGGCCAGCCAGGGCACGACCGGCTCCTGTTTGCGGTCCGGCAGGCGCTGCGCGAGCTCGCGGGCCGCGCCGCCCAGCTCACCCTCATCCACCGCCGCGATGGCAGTCAGCGCCATCCGTGCCCCGGCGCCACCCAGCCGCGCGATCTCCTGCACCAGCGGCGCACCGTAGGCCACCGCGTAGTCCGCGGACTCATCCAGCGGCACGTTTCCGCGCTGCTCCCAGAAAGCCCCCAACAGCCGGGATGCCCACAACTCCGCATCAAGGGGCCCTGTCAGCCCTTCCGCTTCGCGCACGATCCGACGCGCGATCGCCCCCGGACCCGCTCCCGCTCCGGACCGCCTCGCCGCCTCCCGCTCCCGACGCGTCGCCACCCGCGCGGGATGACCGCCCGGCCGACGGGTGCGCCTGCCCTTGCTCACGGCACCGAGACTAACCATGGGTTCGAGCGCAAGGCAAACGCAGTCCGCACTGTGCGGGGTTTATCGACGACAGAATTTGCAACGCCTGACCAGCGGTATCGGTCACTCGACTTACGCGGTCGTTGACCGCCGCTGACGGCTTTGCGACGATCGTCACCCGGCTTGCGTCGGGGTCTGCTTGAGGGAGCAGAGCCACCATTTCAGCTGGAGGTACCTCATGGCGAGGAGCAGCGATCGCATCCTGACGACCCACGCCGGCAGTCTCCCCCGGCCCGCGGAGCTATTGCCTCTGTTGCTGGCGCAGGAGGCGGGCGAGACCGTCGATGCCGCCCAGCTTGAATCCGAGGTGCGCTCGGCGGTGAACGAGACCGTGCGCAGGCAGCTCGACACCGGCGTCGACGTGCTCAACGACGGTGAGGTAAGCAAGCCCAGCTACGCGACGTACGTCAAGGATCGCCTGACCGGCTTCGGAGGCGAGGGCTCGATCGAGGAGGTGGCGGCCTCGGTCATGGGGCTCGACGACTTCCCTGACTTCGCCGAGCACCTGGCTGCGACGATGGAGCCGGCGACGAAGATCCGCTTCACCTCCTGCGACGGGCCCGTCTCCTATGTGGGCCAGAGCGCGGTGAAGACAGACATCGACAACCTGAAGGAGGCCATCGCCCAGGCCGGGGCCGCCGGCACGTTCATGAGCTCGGCCTCGCCCGGGGTGATCTCGGTGTTCTCGCCCAACCGGTACTACCCCAGCGAGGAGGAGTACCTGCTGGCGATCGCCAACGCGATGCGCGAGGAGTACGAGGCGATCCACGAGGCGGGCTTCGTGCTGCAGCTGGACTGCCCCGACCTGGCGATGACGGCGCCCGGCGCCGACTCCCTGGAGAGCTTCCGCAAGCAGATGGCCCTCAACATCGAGGCGCTGAACCACGCCCTGGCCAACATTCCCGCCGAGGACGCGCGCATCCACATCTGCTGGGGCAACGGCGAGATGCCCAGAACCGCCGATGTGGAGCTCAAGGACATCATCGACATCATCCTGCAGGCCAAGCCGGCCGGGATCATGCTGATGGGATCAAACGGCCGTCATGCCCACGAGTGGACCGTCTTTGAGGACGTGAGGCTGCCCGACGGCAAGTACCTGATCCCCGGCGTCCTGGATTCGACGACCAACGTGGTCGAGCATCCCGAGGTCATCGCGCAGCGACTCGCCCTGTACGCGAGTGTCGTGGGCAAGGACAGCCTGATGGCCGGGACCGACTGCGGGTTTGGGACCGTCGCCGGCATGCAGATCGTCGCGCCCAGCGTCGTGTGGGCCAAGTTCAAGGCGATGGCGCAAGGAGCCGAGCTGGCGGAGCAGCGTCTCTAATTCACGGCAGCCGACCCGACCAGCGCACCGATCCGGCCGCCGCCCCCAGCAGCAGCACCAGGCCGCCGATCGCGAACACCACGGTGATCTCCCGCGGGCGGCTGACCGTGCCCAGCTGACTGCCGAGACGCTTGTAGATCGAGCTGAGCTGATCGGCGCTCTGGGCGTTGAAGGCGCGCGCGCCTGAGACCTGGGCGACCCGCTGCATCAGCTGGGGATCGGGCGGCACCGGCTGGGGTGCGCCGAACGGGTTCGGGTTGTTCAGCACCCCGTTGGGCGTTCCGAGCGCGACCGTGTAGATCGGAATGTGTTCGCGCGCCGCCTGTCGGCTGACGGCGACCGGATCAGGCCCGGCGTTGGCCGCGCCGTCTGAGAGCAGCACAATGGCCGCCGGGGCGTGCTTGGCCTGGCTGCCGTGGAGCAGCCGCAGCGCGAGCTCCAGCGCGTCGCCGGTGTCGGTCCCGCCGTCAGCGGACTGCGCGTTGATGACCTGGCGCACGGCGGCGTGGTTGGCGACCGGTCCCTGCACCGTGTCGGGCACCGTCGAGAAACCGATCGCGCCGACGCGGACGGTGCGGGGCAGCTGGTCGATGAAGGTGTTCGCGGCGGCCTTGGCGGCGCTCAGCCTACTCGGCTCGACGTCGTTGGCCGCCATCGAGCCGGAGTGATCGGTGACCAGCATCAGCGACGCCTCGTCGGTGGGCACGCGGTGGTTGACGTGCGGACGGGCGAGCGCGATCGCCAGCAGCGCGACGGCCGCCAGCGCGAGCGCAGCCGGTAGGTGGCGCTCCCACCTCGGCGCTCCCGCAGCCGCCTCGCGAAGCGTCGAGACCGCGGGGAAGCGGATCGCGTAGCGCCTGGCCCGGCGCCGGGCGCGCAGGTAGGCGGCGAGCGCCAGTGGAACGAGGGCCAGCGCCAGCAGCCCCAGTGGGGATCCGAAGCTCATCGCAGCTGGCGGCCCAGCTCCACGAGCCAGTCCTCATCGGTGGACAGAGTGGTCTGATGCACGCGCAGGCGGCGCAGCTCTTTCGCCACCCCCTGGCGCCGCTTACGCTCGAGCTCGACGAACCGCTCGCGGACGCGACGGCGCGAGGTGTTGACCTCGATCCGCGCCCCGGTCTCAGGATCGACCAGGCTCAGATGGCCGACCGCGGGCAGTTCGGCCTCACGGGGATCGACGATCTCGATGGCGAGCACCGAGTGGCGGACGCGCAAGGACCCGAGCGGCCGCTCCCATTTTCGCTGGTCCCGGAAGTCAGAGATGACGACCGCCAGGCCCGGCTGGCTGGCCGACCGTCCCGCCTTTGCGAGTGCGCCCGCCAGCGCCTCTGGGTCCTGGCGCCCGTCGGGCGCGACGCCCGCTTCCAACTCCCGGCGCAACGCGACCATCCCCGGCTTGGATCCACGCGGCGGAAGCACGCGGGGGTCGCCGGCACCGAACGTCACCAGTCCCACGCTGCCCGCACGGCGCACGCCAACCCGGCCGAACGCCAGGGCCGCCCCCTCGGCCAGGTCGGCCTTCAGCCGGCGCGCCGTCCCAAACGCCATCGATGGAGAGACGTCGAGCACGATCCAGGTGGTGAGCGCCCGCTCGGGGACGTGCAGACGGATGTGGGGGCTGCCGGTGCGGGCGCTCGCGGCCGCGTCGATATGGCGTACGTCGTCGCCGAGCTCGTACGGACGCAGCTGCGCGAGCTCGGTGCCGAGACCCACGCCCGCGGCGCGGCGGTCACCGGGAAGCGTGCGCGCCACCAGGCGGTTCACTGCGACGTCGAGCGCCTCGATCAACGGCTGCGCCAGCGGGCCGGGACCCTGACGGGCAGCCGGGGGTGCGAGCACCGTGCCGGTCATGCGCTCATCAGCCCGCCGGCGGTGGTCTTGGTCGCGTGCTCTCGCATCAGCCGCCCGGCACCCGGCTCCTCTACGGCGGCCATCACTCGCTCCAGCAGCTCGTCGGCCGTCACGCCCTCGCTGAGCGCGTCGTAGGACAGCACGATGCGGTGCCTGAGCAGGTCAGGCGCGAGATCGCGGATGTCCTGCAGCTCCACGTGCCCGCGGCCGCGCAGCAGCGCCAGCGCGCGTGCCGCCTGGACGAGGCCGATCGGACCGCGCGGGCTGGAGCCGAACTCGATCAGGCTCTGTATGTCCTCGAGGCCGTACTTGGCGGGATGCCGGGTGGCGTCCGCCAGCGTCACCGCGTAGCCGATCGCGTCCCGGTCGGCTTGCACCGTGGTGACCGTCTGCGCGTGGCGGCGCAGGTCCTCGAGCGAGAGGATCGTGGTGATGTCGGCCTGCGGCGCAAGGCTGCGTCCGACGACGGCCGCCTCTTCGCCCACGCTGGGGTAGTCGACGATGATCTTCATCAGGAAGCGGTCGACCTGC
>JADGPO010000027.1 GCA_017882405.1 Solirubrobacteraceae bacterium
AGGACATCACGGACCGCAAGCGCAACGAGGAGCAGCTGGAGTATCTCGCCGACCACGACGGGCTCACCGGACTGCTCAACCGGCGCGCGTTCGCTCGCGAGCTGGCCTCCCACGCGGAACTGGCAGAGCGCTACGGCGGACACGGCGCCGTCCTGATGATCGATCTGGACCAGTTCAAGTTCGTCAACGACACGCTCGGCCACCGGGCGGGCGACGAGCTGATCGTCCGCGTCGCGCAGCTGCTCTCAGAGCGGCTGCGAACCAGCGACGTGCTCGCGCGGCTCGGTGGCGACGAGTTCGCCGCGCTGCTACCCCGGGCCGATCTCAGGACCGGGCAGCTGGTGGCCCAGAGCCTGCTCGAGACGATGCGCAGCCAGGCGATCTCGATCATGGGAACCGAGCGCAAGATCACCGCCAGCATCGGGATGGCCTCGTTTGCCGACGGCACTGGACTGAGCGGTGAGGATGTGCTGATCAACGCCGACCTGGCGCTCTACGACGCCAAGGAGGACGGCCGCGACCGGCTGGCGACCTTCAGCACCGAGCAGCATTCCCAGACCCGGATGAAGGGCCGGATCACCTGGGCCCGGAAGATCAGCTCCGCACTCGAGACCGACAACTTCACGCTGCTCGCCCAGCCGATCATCGACCTGGCCACCAAGGACGTCTCTCAATACGAGCTGCTCCTGCGCATGAACGACGAGCACGGCGACCTGATCCCCCCGAGCGCATTCCTGTACATCGCCGAGCGCCTCGACCAGATCCAGGACATCGACGCGTGGGTCGTGACCAACGGGATCCGGGCCCTCGCCGAGGTCGCCCCCGCCAACCCCGACATCGCGCTGGAGATCAACCTCTCCGGCCGCTCGCTCGGCGACCAGAAGCTGCTCGAGCACATCGACTCCGAGCTTCGCAACGCTCGGATCTCGCCGAGCCGAATCATCTTCGAGGTCACCGAGACCGCCGCCCTGACCAGCGTCACCCGGGCCCGGGCATTCGGGGAGCACCTCTCCGAGATCGGCTGCCGCTTCGCCCTGGATGACTTCGGCGCCGGCTTCGGGTCCTTCTACTACCTCAAGCACCTCGTGTTCGACTACCTGAAGATCGACGGAGAGTTCATCCGCGACTGCAGCTCCAACGACACCCGACAACCTGGTCATCAAGGCGATCGTGGACATCGCGCGCGGAATGGGCAAGCAGACGATCGCCGAATTCGTCGGCGACGACGAAACCATGCGTCTGCTCAGGCGCCTCGGCGTCGACTATGGCCAGGGCTACCACATCGGCGTCCCCGCCGACCTGCGCGAACAGCTCGCCGCCCGGGCGCGCCTGTCCGCTCCGCTGCTGACCTGATACTGCGTGGCGGCCGGAGCCGAGCAGGCGCGAGATGCCGTCCAGAGCGTCCTTCAGTCCCGCCGCCGAGCGCTGCCACTCCTCCCACAGAATCTGGGTCGAACCCGTCATCACGTTGCCCGACAGCGTGTGCAGCTCCTCCGAAGTGACCTTGATGAGACTGTATGAAGTCCTCGATACCCGTCCGGCGGCGAATCACAGCTTGGCGATCTCGCGCTGCAATACCGTCGCGAAGCCGGGTATCAATCTGCGGTCGTCAATGCCGGAGGTGGCTGTTGTTCTGATGCGATCGCGCTGAAGGCTTCGACCACCTCGGAATCGAACTGGGTGCCGGCGCAGCGGCGCAGCTCGGCGATCGCGTCCCGCGGATCGACCGGGCCACGGTAGGGGCGGGGGGCGACCATCGCGTCGAAGGCGTCGCAGACGGCGATGATGCTGGAGCCGAGGGGAATGTCCGTCCCTGCCAGATGGTCGGGGTAGCCGGTGCCGTCGACTCGTTCGTGACTCGAGCGCACGAGGTTGGCGGTGTGCGCAAGCGAGGGGGCGGCGGCGATGATCCGCTCGCCGATCAGGGTGTGGCAGCGCATGAATCCCCACTCGTCCTCGTCGAGCTCGTCGGGCTTGTCGAGGATGCTCTCCGGGATCGCGGTCTTGCCGATGTCGTGCAGTTGCGCGGCCAGCCCGATGCGCGTGACCTCGAGCTCTGCAACGTCCAGCTGTCGCGCGGTGGCGGTGGCCAGTTCGGCGACGCGGCTGATGTGGGTGCTGAGGTCCACGTCTCGCTCGATCAGGACCTGCACGAGCGCGGCCGTGGCTTGCTGGCCGGCGGTGGCGCGGCTGGTCTTCTGGGCGTACATGCGCTCGTCGGCGAGCCTGAGCGCTTCGCTGGCGCCGGTCGCCTCCGACGGCATCCAGGCCAGTCCCCACGAGCATCCCACGCTCCAGCCCTCGCCTGCGTCGCTGAGCGCGGCGACGCCCGAACGAACAAGCCGCTCTCCGGCTTTGAGGTCGACATCGGCCACGACGCAGAACTCGTCGCCGCCGATCCGGTACGCACTGCCAGAGCCGGCGACGCTCTGCTTCAGGCGGCCGGCGAACCGAGCCAGCAGCGCGTCGCCCGCTCCGTGCCCGAATGTGTCGTTGTACTGCTTGAAGCCATCGAGGTCGAACATGCCGACCATCAGGTCACCGCTACGGTTCACATCGGGCAGGATCTGCTCGAGATCGCGTTTGAACGCGCGCCGGTTGCCGATCGCGGTCAGCGGATCGGTGATCGCCTCGTCTCGACTCGCCTCCAGCAGCCGGACGTTCTCAGCGCGAGCGACCTGCGCCCGGCGGTAGAACAGCACGAACACCGCCAGCAGGAGCACGATCGTCGCCAGCGAGCCCACGATCGCCTCGGTCTTGGCCCTCGCCACGCGCCGGTTGTAGATGCGGTCCGCCTGGGTGAGCAATCCGAGAGCCGTCCCTGCCCGCTGCTGCAGACGGCTGACGACGGCGAGGATCGTCGGCAGCTCACGCCGGACCAGAGCACGATTGCTGGACCCACCGCCGAGCTCGAAGATCTGACGGACGACCGCTCCGGACGCGGCCGCCGCCGCCTGCGCCCGTCTCAGCGACGGGGGAGCATCGCCATCGGCCACGAGATCTCGCAGGCCGGCGGAGATGGCTCGGCGGTCGGCCTCGATCTTTGCCTGGGCGATCGCTGCGCCGGAGCTCTGGACTGCGCTGATCGGAGCGTTCTCGAGATCGACGAGCCGCAGCTCGATCGTCGCGATCTCCGACCGAGCGTGGCTTGAGGCATCGAGATGCCGTTCCAGGAGCGTGATCGAAGCAGCCGCCGCCAGGCTCACGAGCACCACCGCCACCAGCACCGACTGCGAGGCAAGCATGCGTGGCCAAGTCTTGACCATTCCCCAACCATCGACCAATGAGGCGGCTAGCTTGACCGCGCTTGGCCGTGCTCCCGGGCGAAGGCGATGCTCTGCTTGAGCGGCGCGGGCAGCGAAGCGCTCGCCCCGGCAATCGTGTCAGGGCCGACCTCGAAGCTGAGCGGATCCCAGTCGTCGAGCTCGCGCGAGTAGGCGCGCGCGGCTACCGCGTCACCGCGTCGTAGAGCTCGGGCCGGCGGTCGCCGAACACGTCGGCGCGGTCGGTGAGCCGCTTGTCGAGCGCAAGCTGCAGGTCGACCTCGGCGGTCACCAGGCCGGGCGCGCACGATTCGGCGGCGACCCAGCCGTCGGGATCGACGATCGTGGCGCCGCCCGTCCAGTCCTGACCGCGCTCCAGGCCGACGCGATCGGCGCAGGCGACCGCCATCTTGTTGATCCGTCCGGTGGCCATCGCGATCGTCACCTCCGAGGGGCGCTCGCCGTCCGGGCGCGGGAACAGCGGCCAGTTGGCTGGTACCGCCAGCAGCTGCGCGCCCGCCAGCGCGACCGAGCGGGTCAGCTCGGGGAACTCGAGGTCGTAGCAGATGACCACGCCGA
This sequence comes from Solirubrobacteraceae bacterium, assembly GCA_017882405.1. The sequence goes on from JADGPO010000027.1 coordinate 3,843, forward strand.
TCCGGCCGACCCGCGTCTCGATCACCGGCGGCGCCTGCGAGCCCGGGGTGAAGATCGCGTGCTCGTTGTCCCACAGGTGCAGCTTGCGGTACACGGCCCGCACGCCGGCGCCATCCACCACCGCGGCGCTGTTGTAGACCCGGCCGTCCTCACCGCGTTCGCAGAAACCGCCGATCACCACGACGTCGGCGCGGGCAGCCGCGGCCGCCCACTCGCGCAGCAGCTCGTGATCGGGGGCGATCGCCACCTCCGCCGCCTCCTCGGTGGAGGAGAACATGTAGCCGCTCGTGATCAGCTCGGGGAGCACGATCACCTCGGCTCCGTCCTGGATCGCCTCGTCGATGGCGGCCAGGCACAGTTCCCGGTTGGCCGCCAGGTCGCCGAGCGTCGGGGCAAGTTGCTGGACGGCGACGCGGGTCACGGATGTCAGCGTGTCACGGAACGCTGCCGGCGGCCAGGCCGGCGGGCACGCGGCCGGCCAGTCCGGGCGCCACGACGACGACGACCAAGCCGATGACCAGGTACACGACCTCGATGTACGGCGTGTTGGCCAGCGAGCCGGTTTGTCCGATGAACACGTTGCGGAAGATCGTGTAACAGACGAACGCGCCCCCCAACAGCGGGACGACGATCTGCCAGGCCGGCACGTCACGTGCCCTGCCGCTGAAGAACAGGAAACGGATCGCTCCCACAGTGGCCAAGACGTAGGCGACGAGGATGAGCACGGTCCCCACCTGAAGCGCCGCGAAGGTGGCGTCGAGGACGCTCTCGCCGACCAGCTGCTGAATGATCAGGTTGACGCCGATGATCACGAGGGCGACGACAAGGGCGACGGCGGGCTGTCCATTCCGGGAGAGCCCGGCCAGCCCGGTGCGCGTGCCCGTGGCGTCGCGCGCCTGCGCGTACATGATCCGCGCCCCGCCGCTGGCCACTCCGAGCGAGATCGCGAATAGGCTGATCGTCGCCATCAGGTTCAGGATGTCCGCATACCAGGCGCCGATGTAGCCCCCGCCCAGGTCGGTGAAGGGAAGGCCCCCGGCGTAGGCGGCGGCGCCCTTGGCGGTCGCGCCATAGCCCAGCGACTGTGAGGCCGCCGTCAGCAGGTAGAACGCGCCGACCACGACGACCGCCGTCTTGATCGCGCGCGGGATCTCCACCTTCGGATTGGCCGTCTCCTCGCCGAGCGCGGCGGCGCCCTCGAACCCCGCGAAGGCGAGGAAGCCATAGACGGCGGCCTTGGCGATCGTGCCGACCCCGCTACCGGAGGGCAGCGCCAGGAAGTTGAGCGTGAACGTCTGACCGCCCGGACCGTGGCTGACGATGACCTTGACGAGGATCACCACGCTGAGGATCGTCACCAGGATCGCCCCCACCACCTCGGAGGAGAGCAGCGCCCGCGTGATGACGCGGATCTCGTTGAAGGCCACCGCGCTCACGCCGAGCAACCCGATCAGCGCCAGCCACCACCACTGCGCGATGTGAGAGCCGAACACGCCGTTGAGGAAGTTGCCCGCGAACAGCCCGATCTCGATCGTCGACCCGCACCCGATCGCGATGTAGGCGCCCATCAGCGCCCAGCCGGCGAAGAAGCCCGCCTGCGGGCCGAGAGTCACGCCCACCAGCGCGTACACCGAGCCGGTGTGGGAGATGTGCTGGGAGAGCTTGACGAAGCAGTAGGCGACGAGCGCCACGCCGATCACCGCGAAGACGAACGACAAGGTCACCGCTCGGCCGATGATCCCGGCGGCGCCGGTCCCCAGCAGCGCGATTGCGCCCACGGGCCCGATCAAGCCGACCGAGAAGGCCGCCGCGTCGACCAGCTTCAGCTCAGTGTGAAGCTTCTCGCCGCCCGACTCCTGCCCACCATGCTCTGCACCTGTCGCGGTCTACATAGCGGATTCTTATCACGACGTCCGGCGGCTGTGGCTTTTCTTATGGGGAGACGAGCTTGGGTGCGGGGGCAGCCGCAGCCGCGTCAGCGCCCAGCAGCCCATGGAACTCCTGTAGGGCGGCACGCAGGCCGTCGAGCATCGTCCACGCATCCTCGAGCTGGTCGCGATCGCCGATGATCCCCACGTCCATGTGGTCGCGGTAGCTGATCACCGTGATGTTCAGGCCGACGCCGTCGACGATCGTGGAGACCGGGTAGTAGGCCATCAGCTGGGCGCCGGCGCAGTACAGCGGCTCCCGCGGACCGGGTACGTTGGAGATCACCACGTTGAGCGCGGGGGCCGTCGGCAGGCGGGCGAGCACTCCAAGGGCCGGGCAGCAAAGTGGCCACCCGATTGGCGGCCCGGCGCATCCTGCGGACCCCCGGGAGCGCGGACACGACGGGCAGCGCGTCGATGTGGCGCACCGCCGTGGGAACCCCGCGCACGGCGCGCAGCGAGTGACGCGGAAGCCCCAGCAGACCGCGCCCCAGGAGCTCCACCTCACTCGGCGCGCCCCGGGCGCTTGACCGGCGTTCGGGCGGCGGCACCTCGCGGCCCTCGGGATGGAGGTCGAGCAGGATCGCCAGGATCTCGTTGCCGGAGACTCCGTCCACCGCCGAGTGATGGATCTTCGTCAGCAGGGCGTCTCGGCCGCCCTGCAGTCCGCGGATCAGGTAGATCTCCCACGGCGGCCGAGCGCGGTCCAGGGGGCGGGAGACGATCCGCGCGGCGTCTTCACCGCCAGGAACTGCGCGTCGAGGCTCGCCAGCTGTCGCATGTCTCTCCCTCTCCTCGGTGATCTGCTCAAACCGCCTACCGAGCTCACCTTCTCACACCCGCGTCCATAGAATCGCGGCCCGTACGAAATCGAGGAGGAGCACGGATGGGCGACACGGTCAAGTTCCTGCTGGGCGAGCGCGAGATCCCCACGCACTGGGTCAACCTGATGGCCGATATCGACCCCGCCCACCCGGCGCCACCTCCATTGCACCCGGGGACCAAAGAGCCGGCGGGGCCCGACGACCTCTCGCCCCTGTTCCCGATGGCGCTGATCATGCAGGAGGTCTCCCCCGAGCCGCTGATCGAGATCCCCGAGCCGGTGCGCGACGCCTACAGGCTGTGGCGCCCGACGCCGCTCTACCGCGCGCGGCGCCTGGAGCGCGCGCTCGACACGCCGGCCCACATCTACTACAAGTACGAGGGCG
>JADGPO010000155.1 GCA_017882405.1 Solirubrobacteraceae bacterium
GTCGCGCCGACCTGGGACTTGATGTCGTCGCCGACGATCGGCAGCCTGGCCTGCTTGAAGCGCCTGTTCCAGTAGTCCTCGCGGGCGATGAACACCGGGATGCAGTTGACGAACCCACAGCCGGACTCGAGGATCTGCTCGACGTACCACTTGGTGGCCTGCTCGGAGCCCACCGGCAGGTAGGAGACGACCACGTCGGTGCGGGTCTCCTTGAGCACCTCGGCGATGTCGACGGTGGGCCCGGGCGCCTTGGTGATCTTTTGTTGAAGATATTTGCCCAGGCCGTCGTGGGTCATGCCGCGCTGCACCTCGACGCCCAGGTCGGGCACGTCGGCGTCGAACTTGAGCGTGTTGTTCTGCCCGGCGAAGATCGCCTCGTGCAACGGCTTGCCGACCTTGTCGGCGTCGATGTCGAAGGCGGCCGAAAACTCGATGTCACGAACGTGGTAGCCGCCGAGGTCGACGTGCATCAGCCCCGGGACCTGCTGATCGGGGTCGGCGTCGCGGTAGTAGTGCACGCCCTGGACGAACGAACTGGCGCAGTTGCCGACGCCGATGATCGCAACACGGACCTTGTCGTGCTGATGACGCGACGTTCCGTTTGTGGAAGCGGTGGTGGTGCTCACGGAAGCTGTGTCCCTTCTCGAAGGTTGGGGCCCCGCTCAGTCGGGGCACTGCCCACACTTATCCCGGCAGGGAGGGATCGTTACACCGCAAAGTACATCAATAAGTTTACTACGAGGCGGCAGGGTGGGTTGCGCGGGCGCTGGAGGTAAACCGGCCGGTTTATTCGATCGCCTGGCGAAGGATGGAGGCGGCCATGGCGAAGGCCTCCGCGGCGGGCTCGGCGCTGTCGGAGACGACCATCTGGGCGGCGGCGCCGTCGTAGAGCAGGGCCAGCCGGCGCCCCACCTGCTCGGCCGGCCGGGCTCCGGCATCCCGGGCGATGTCCGTCAGCTGCTCGGCGAAGCGCCGCTTGTGCGCCGCGGCCAGCCGGTGCACGGGATGCTCGGGATCGGACAGCTCGACGGCGGCGTTGACGAACGGGCAGCCGCGCAGCAGCGGGCGCTGCGGTTCGCCGAGCGCGGCGAACAGCTCCAGCAGGCGAGCGCGCGCCGCGAGGTCCGTCCGCGCGAGGACCCCCTCGGGCCCCAGCGCCGGGTCATCCTCGAACGCCTGCAGGTAGGCGACGACGACGTCGTCCTTGCTCGCGAAGTGCTGGTACAACGTTCGCTTGGACACCTGCGCGGCGGCGGCCAGCTCCGCCACGCCCGTCGTGTTGATCCCGCGCTCGTGAAACAGGACGAGGGCTGCCTGGACGATCCGCGCACGGGCGCCCCGGCCGCCGGGGGTTTCGCGTCTGGGCAGCTCGGCGGGCACCCCGCCGACGATACCGACCGGTCTACTTGGCGGGCTCGGCGCGCAATTCCTGGCGGACGTGCCAGATGCGCTGGGCCACGGTGAACAGGCTGAGGCCGGCCAGCACGTAGACGGCCGGGGCGAGCAGCTCGAAGTGGCCGATCCCGGCGCCCTTGGCGAACACCAGGCCGATCGAGATGATCACCACGCGCACCGGGCGCGTGGCCAGGCCGACCTTGCACTCGACGCCCAGCGCCTCGGCGCGGGCGCGCGTGTAGGAGACCATCAGCGAGGCCAGCACGGCGATCACGACCGCCGCCACCGCCGCCTGGTTGTGGCGCGAGGCGAAGTAGGCGGCCACCGCGGTGAGCACGATGCCCTCCTCCAGGCGGTCGAGCGTCGAGTCGAGGAACGCCCCGAACTGGGTCCCCTTGCCGGACATCCGCGAGTAGCGGCCGTCCAGGGTGTCCATGATCGAGCCGACGATGAAGGCGATCCCCGCCAGGAAGAACATCCGGTCGAGGATCAGCCCGGCGGCCGTCAGGTTGAGCACGAAGCCGGTCAGCGAGATCGCGTTGGGGGTCAGCCGCGACTCGATCAGCCGCTCGCGCACGACCTCCTGCGTCATGCGCCCGTCGGCCCGCGGTCGGGGGCGGCGCTGCTTGGGGGGGCGCGGTCTTACCGCGGAGCTGGGGTCGGCCATCCGCCCTGGAAGCGTACGCGGTTTTCGCGCGTGCGCGTTACGCGCTACGCCGTCGCCTGGCCGAACGCCCACGCGTCGGGCCGGGCTCGGGCCAGCAGATGAGCGGCCAGCAGCCCCGAGACGCCGGCGGTGATGGCGCCCAGGATGACGTCGATGAGGTAGTGGTTGCCGGTCGCGATCACCACGAACGAGATGAACAGCGGGTACACGCACCAGGCGATCTGCGCCGGGCGCCGCTTGACCAGTCTGGCCATTGGCAGGCCGACCATCAGCGCGAAGCACACGTGCATCGAGGGGATCGCCGCGTACAGGTTCAGCAGCGCGGAGCTCGGGCCCTTCTCGGCGGTGACCCCGGTGAACAGCTGGATCGCGTCGGTGAAGCCCCACTCGGGCATCAGCCGCGGCGGCGCCGTCGGGTACAGGGCGTAGCCGACCAGCGCGATCAGCATCGCGATCATGAACATGTTGCGCACGAAGTAGAACGAGGCGTTGCGGCGGGTGTAGATGAACAGCAGCACGCCGAGGGTCACGATGTAGTGGGCGTTCAGGTAGGTCCAGTCGGCGATGTCGATCACCCAGTGGACGTGCAGCGCCCACGCCTGCACGCTGGGCTCGATGAACACGTGCAGCGCGCGCTCGAAGTCGATCACCTTGGTGGCGTTCCAGGTGGCCTTGGCGACGTCGTTGCCGTCGATCAGTCCGCGCACCACCTGGTAGAGGAGGTAGGCGCCGACGAACAGCAGCACCTGGCGCAGCGCGTCGCCCCAGCCACGCGGTAGCCAACGGGTTCCGATGGCTTTCAGGTGGCGGCGCATCGCGGCATCGTATACCCCGGAATATCTGGTTTTAGTTAGGTGTCGAAGAGGATGTGCAGCGGGGCGAGGTGGCGCGGATGCGGCTCAGCGAGAAGCTTGTCTCGAGGCGTATCGGGCCCGCCTTGAGCAGCGCCAGCCGGGTCCAGCGACCGTCCGGGGCGACGCAGCCGGACCCGCCGGTCAGCTTCCAGTACGGGGTGAAGCGCACGTGCAGGCGGACTGTGCCCGGGCGCCGGGCGCGTAGGGTCAGCCAGTCAGGCCCCAGGCCGGTGAGCGTGGCAGCGCCGCTGGCGATCGGGGTGGCGTGGTCGACCTCGTACATGCGCCAGTGGGGCGAGCGCATCACCAGATCCAGGAACGGCAGGCCGCGGTCGATCAGCGCCATCTCGCCCTGGGCGGAGTAGTCCAGGGGCGCGTCGGGGGCGACCACGAAGCGGATGGCGTTGGCGTGCAGCCAGCGCTTGTAGGCAGCGGCGGTCAGCCGGCCGCGGTAGAAGAGCGGGTTGTCGGCGATGTCCAGCTGTCGCTCCCAGCCTCGCGCCAGCGGGAAGTGCGAGGCCACCACCCATGCCTCCCAGTGAAAGCGGGTGAACGGGATCTCGGTGCGAAACGGCGGCCCGACAGCCGCCGCCTGCCGGCGCAGGAAACGGAGCACCGGCTGGTAGTAGCCCGTGGAGGCCGACGGGTCGTTGGAGACCGAGACGACGTCGCGTACCGGGGCGGCCCACCCCAGGTACAGCAGCGGGAGGATCGCGACGGTGAGCAGCCGCGGCCGGCGCTGCGACCACAGCAGCGCCGCCACCGGCGCGGCCAGGAAGGTCCCCAGCCGCGCGATGTTGGAGCCGATCGGCGAGTGGATCATGTAGACGGAGATCGTCGCCAGCGCGTAGATGACGATCCCCGCCCGCAGCGTGGTCGATCCCGGGGGGGCGGTGGCCAGCGCCAGCGCCGCCAGTACGAGCACGGGGAACATCGTCGGAAAGCCGAACGGCTCCGAGCCGCCCTCGGGAAACGCCACCGCCAACAGGCCGACGGGCGCCAGCGCGGCGACCGCCACCGACGCCGCCGGCAGGGCCGGCGCCAGCCGCCGCGCGCGCCACAGCGCCCCGAGCGAGTAGCCGGCGGCGGCCAGCGCCGCGAACAGCGCGGCCACCGGGCTGCAGAGGGCCGACAGCAGCGCCAGCCCACAGGCCAGCGCGACCCGGTCCCGATCCAGGGCCACGACCGCGGCCAGCGCGGGCAGCGCCCCGAACGCGAACGCCAGCCGCCCCGTGTACAGGTCGATCGCGGTGGCCGCGCCGAACAAGACGGCGCCCAGCCAGGCGCCGGCGCCGAAGTGGCGCCGGGCCAGCGGCTCGAACAGCGCCGCCGTCCCCGTCGCCGCCAGCGCTCCGGCCAGCTGGGGGGAAAGCAGTGCCGAGACGGCGGGGAACAGCACGCTGTAGCCGACGATGTGATGGCCCGAGTACCACAGGTTGTTCCACAGGCCGAAGCCCTCGTCGCGGAACAGCTGCGCGCGGAACAGGTGATCGGCGAGGTCCAGGCTCGTCGGGGAGAGGATCACGTACGCGGCCGCGAACACCGCGGCCACCAGGGTCGGCGCCAGGCGACGGAAGCGCTGGATCGCCGCGCCGTGATCCGCCGACACGGCGGCGGTGGCGGTGGTCACGGTCCCCCCGCTCCCGCCCCCGCCACGAAGTCCGCCAGCCGCGCCGCCAGGTCGGGCTGGTCAAGCCACGGCCAGTGCCCGGCACCGGCCACGCGGTCCACTGTCGCCCCGGGCAGCCGCGCGGCGTAGGCGTCGGCGAAGCGAACCCCCAGCCACGGGTCGGCCTCGCCCCACGCGACCAGCGCCGGGACCTGCAGCTGCTCCAGGTCCCGGCCCGCGGCGACCAGGTCGGCCAGCTCCACCGAGCGGTGCAGGCGCAGGATCGCGCGCTGGGTGCCCTGGTCGAACTGCTCCCACACGGCTTCGACGCGCGCATCGGGCCACGCCGCCGGCGACGCGCTGCCCGCGCGCAGCGTCCGTGCCAGCAGCCAGCGGTTGACCGAGCCCATCAGCAGCTCGCCGACCAGCGGCCGGCGCAACCAGCGCGCCGGCGTCGGCCAGCTGAAGCCCTCAAGCAGCGGGATCGCGTCGACCAGCGCCAGGCGGCTGACCAGCTCAGGGCGTCGCAGCGCCAGCAGCAGTCCGAAGGCGGCGCCCCAGCCGTGGCCGACGACGGCGACGCGCTCCAGCTCCAGCGTGTCCAGGAAGCGCTCCAGGAAGTCCACGTAGCCGGTCATCGAGTAGTCCAGCTGGCCGCCCTTGCCGGTGCGCCCGAACCCGGGAAGGTCGACGGCCACCCCGCCGGTGACCGCCAGCAGCCCGGTCCAGTCATCGGAGCTGGTGGGAACGCTGTGCAGGTACAGCGCGGTGGCACCGGTGGCCCGATCCGGTCCCGCCGCGCGGCGAAAGAAGACGGGCGAATCGGCGACCTCGATCGTCTGCTCGTCTACGTTGTAATCGAAGCCCACCCGCCCGCGAGGATAACGTCCGGCCGATGAGCGTCACGTTGTGCCTGGGAGAGGCTCTGGTCGACATGATCGGCGAGGCGCCGGCCCCGTCGGTGAGCGCCGTCGATCGCTTCGAGCCCCATTTCGGCGGCGCGACCGCCAACGTCGCGGTGTTCGCGGCGCGCGCGGGCGCCTCCGTATCGCTGGCGGGGGCGGCCGGGGAGGACCGCTGGGGCCACTGGCTGCTGGAGCGCCTCCAGGCCGAGCAGGTCGAGGCGTCCTACTTCCCGCTGGTCGCAGGGGTCAACACGCAGCTGGCGTTCGTGTCCGTCGACGAGCAGGGCGAGCCGACCTACGAGCTCTACGGCGAGCTGGTGGAGCCCCTGGTCGACGCACTGCACGGGCGGATCGACGAGGCGGTGGACGGCTGCGCCGGGCTGTTCATCAGCTCCAACACGCTGGCGGGAGCCGGCGAGCGGGCGCTGACGATGCGGGCCCGGGAGCGGGCGCTGAACGCGAGCCCCGCCCGCCCGGTGGTGTTCGACTGCAACCTGCGCATGCACCGCTGGTCCTCGCGCGCCGATGCGGCGGCCAGCGCCAACGCGTGCGTGCCCGGCGCGGTGCTGGTGCGCGCCAACCGGGGCGAGGCCGAGCTGTTGACCGGCGAGGCGGACCCCGAGCGGGCCGCGCTGGCGCTGCGCAAGGCCGGCGCCGAGGTGGTGGTGATCACGCTCGGGTCCGGAGGGGCGATCCTGCGGGGCGCCGGCGGACTGCGCATCGACGCCGAGGCCGTGGGCGCCCGCGTGGTCAGCACGGTCGGGGCGGGCGACGCGCTCACCGGGACGCTGCTGGCCCGCCTGGCGCTCAGCGGCTTCTATCCGGCGGCCGCGGCGGCGGCGCTCGACGAGGCGGTGGCGGCCGCCGCCACAGTCTGCGAGCGGTGGGGGTCGCTTGACTGACGGGTCTGACCGCCGGCGCCCGCCGGCGCGCCGCGTCCGCGCGATCCGCGACCGCCTGCGGCTGGTCTACGGGATCCCCGGGGCCGAGCCCCACGGACATCCGATCGCCGAGCTGGTACTGACCGTGCTCTCGCAGTCGACCAACGACCGCAACCGCGACGTGGCCTACTTCCGCCTGCGCGAGCGCTTCCCCGAGTGGGCCGCCGTGCGCGACGCGCCGGTGGACGAGCTGGAGGAGGCGATCCGGCCCGGCGGCATCTCCAAGGTCAAGTCGGCGCGGATCAAGTCGATCCTGGAGGCGATCACCAAGACCTCGGGCCATGGCCTGTCGCTGGATTGGCTGGCGGATCGCAGCGTGCCCGACGCCCAGCATTACCTGATCAACCTGCCCGGCGTGGGGCGTAAGACGGCGGCCTGCGTGCTGCTGTTCGCCCTGGGGATGCGCGACGTCCCGGTGGACACGCACGTCTCCCGGGTGGGCACGCGACTGGGCCTGTTCCGGCCCAGGGTGGGTGGGCGGGGTGGGCGCCAATTCCCCGAGATGCACGACGAGATGCTGGCGCTCACGCCGCGCGGCGCCGAGCTGGAGCTGCACATGAACCTGCTGCGTCACGGCCGGCGCACATGTCACGCTCGGCGTCCGGAATGCGGCGCGTGCGCGCTGGCGCGGATGTGTCCGAGCGCGTTTTCGTTTGGGTAGGGGTGGGTGGCGCCGCCCGTGAGCGCCGTCCGCGATCCAGCCACACTGCGTCCGATGGCAGCGCGGCGTGCGCCTCAGAACCGAGAACCCAATCTCAGATCTGCTACTCTCACGCTGAGATTTTATGCAACCTCTTAGGAGTAGACGAGAACATGGGTAAGACGATCGGAATCGACCTCGGTACGACCAACTCCTGTATGGCCGTGCTCGAGGGCGGCGAGCCGACGGTGATCGAAAACGCCGAAGGTGGGCGCACGACTCCGTCGGTGGTCGCATTCTCCAGTGGCGGCGAGCGACTGGTAGGCACCGTCGCCAAGCGCCAGGCAGTTACCAATCCGCAGAACACGATCTTCTCGATCAAGCGCTTCATGGGCCGCAAGGAGGCCGAGGTGCGCGAGGAGGAGTCGATCGTGCCGTACAAGGTGATCTCGGGCTCGGGCGGCGACGCTCGCGTCGAGGCAGCCGGCAAGGAGTACTCCCCGCCGGAGATCTCGGCGATGATCCTCGGCAAGCTCAAGGCTGACGCCGAGGCCTACCTGGGAGAGACGGTCGACTCGGCCGTCATCACCGTTCCCGCGTACTTCAACGACGATCAGCGCCAGGCGACCAAGGACGCCGGCAAGGTCGCCGGACTGGACGTCAAGCGGATCATCAACGAGCCGACGGCCGCCTCGCTGGCCTATGGGCTCGACAAGGAGTCAGACCAGACGATCCTGATCTTCGACCTCGGCGGCGGCACGTTCGACGTGTCCGTGCTCGAGATCGGCGACGGCGTCTTCGAGGTCAAGGCCACCGCGGGTGACAACCACCTCGGCGGCGACAACTTCGACAAGGCGATAGTCGACTGGCTCGTGGCTGACTTCAAGAAGTCTCAGGGCATCGACCTGGCCGCTGATCCGATGGCGCTGCAGCGTCTGTATGAGGCGGCTGAGAAGGCAAA
>JADGPO010000156.1 GCA_017882405.1 Solirubrobacteraceae bacterium
CGCGAGATCGCGCTGCTTCGAGCGGTCGCCGCGACCCCCGGTCAGATCCGCCGCCTGATTGCCTGGGAGGCGGCGATCGTCGCCCTGATCGGCTCGGCGGCCGGAATCTGGCCCGGGATTCTGCTCGGTCGAACGCTCGCGCGCGCGCTCGTGCGCCACGGCATCGCCCCGCCGAACTTCGCGCTCCGCACAGACTGGCTGCCCGCAGTCGCAGTGATCGGCTGCGCGGTCGCGACGTCACTGCTCGCGGTCCTGGCCGCCGGGCGGCGCGCGGCCCGAGTGCCGCCCACGCTCGCGCTCACCGACGCCGCGGTCGAGCCGCGGCTGCTGGGCCCCGGGCGGATCATCGGTGGGCTGCTGGCGCTCGCCGGAGCGGTGCCGCTATTCACCGTCTCGGCCACCACCAGCACGCCCGAGACGGCCGCGGCGACATCAGAGATGACCGCGATCTTTCTCGTCGTGGCGGTTGGCTTCCTGGGACCGATCGTGACCTACGTGGTTGCCCGGCTGCTGGCGCCGCCGCTCGCGGCGATCTCGCCCGTCGGCGGCTTCCTCGCCTCCGCCAACCTGGGCGCCGCCACCCGACGCTTCTCCTCGGCCAGCACCCCACTGGTGCTCACCGTCGCCCTGAGCTGCACCCTTCTGTTCAGCACCACCACCATCGAGCACGCCATCCACCAGCAAAGGCATGCGGCCCTGACGGGCCAGCTCGCCGTCACCACCGCCGGCCCCGGATTGCCCGCCGCGGCGCTGGCCGACGCACGCGCGACGCCGGGAGTGCGCTCCGCGGTCGCGTTGACGGCCACGACGCTCGGTCCCAGCCTCGGCAACTCCGGTGACACCATCCCCGCCCAGATCCTCGCCGGGGGGCAGGGCGGCGGCCTCGACGTCGGCGTGACCGCCGGATCGCTGAGCAAGCTGCGCGGCAACACGATTGCGCTCGGACGCCACCGCGCCGACGCCGCGCACGCCCACGTCGGTGACCGTGTCGCGGTCACGCTTGGCGACGGCACCCGCACCCACGCCACCGTCGTCGCGACCTACACCCGAGATCTTGCTTTCGGGGACGCCCTCCTCGCCCCCGAGCTCGCCCTCAGCCACCAGACCACCCCGCTGTTCGGGACGATCCTCGTCCAGGCCGCGCACCCGGCGAGCGTCGCCGCACGCCTGCGGGCGCTGGCTCCGCGTTATCCCGGGCTGCGGGTGAGCGACCGCGCGTCGCTGGCCACCGCGACGGACGCCGACCGCGAGATGAACCGCTGGTTCGGCCCGCAGTTCGTCGCGGAGATCTTCGCCTTCACGTCAATCGCCGTGGTCACCACGCTCATCATGATCGCGCTGCGGCGCGGGCAGGAGCTAGCGCTCCTGCGGCTCGTCGGCGCCACCCCCCGCCAGGTCCGGGCGATGGCACGCTGGGAGGCAGCGCTGATCATCACCATCGGCCTCGGCATCGGTCTGGCGATCGCCGCCACCGCACTGCTGCCGCTCAGCCACGCACTCACCGGCGGCCTCCCGTACGTGCCCGCGGGGCCGTTCGCGGCGATCCTCGGCGTCACCGCGCTCCTGGCCATACTGGCCCTGGCGCTGCCAACCCGGCGGGCGCTACACACACGCCCGATCGACGCGATCGGCATGCGAGAGTAGAACAGCGCCGGCGTCCGTGGCGCCCCAGTCCCAGCTCGCGCGAATCCTGCGACCAGACCTTCGCGTCCCGGTCGCCAGGTCAGGCCACGTCACATAACCATCGACGACAGGGGCCGCGAAAGTACCGCCCAGCCACCCAAGCGGGGCTCATGGAGAAGAGACCCAAGTGACCTGCTCGTCGCCACCTGCGGGGCTGACCGCGTCATCGCCAGTCGGCCGGGGTAATCGGCCAGCTCGAGGCCCCTGCTATCTCCCGAACGCGGGGGCGCGCGGAACGCATCACGACGGGATAGATCCAGAGTCCCGCATTTCTCGAGTGCAGGGGTCCCCTCATTGAGCGGCCCGGCCCTCCTATTCAGTGAGAAGCTGGAGGGGCGTTGCGCTGTTGGCGCGCGTGGTGGATTGTCCTTGACGGCTTCGGGCTGACTCTCCCTCGTTTGGTCGCCGTGTGGCTGACCTTCGCGCATGGTGTCGCCCGATTGCCGTCAAGGACGTCCTGGCGTGACTTGATAGGAGCTTGGCAGAGCCCCGACTGAATAGTGTCCGCCGGGAGTCCGCTTCATCGGTTCGTTCGAGTGAAGGGACGGTTGGGATGTTGACGATCGGGATCGATCCACACAAGCAGACGCACTCGGGGGTCGCGGTCGACCCGCTCGGCGTGCAGATCGCGCAGCGCACGGTCGCTGCCCGGCGTGACGGGTTCGGTCAGCTGCTGGAATGGGGTCGCAAGCTCGACAGCGCACGGGTGTGGGTGCTGGAGGACGTCCGGCACGTATCCGGCGGGTTGGAGAGGTTCTTGATCGATCGCGGCGAGACGGTCGTCAGGCTTCCGCCGAGGTTGATGGCTGACGCCCGGCAGGCGGTCCGTGAGCGCGGCAAGTCCGATCCGATCGACGCGCTGGCGATCGCACGGGCCGCGCTGCGGGAGGGAATCGCGACGCTGCCAACAGCCAGGCTTGCCGGCGCGGAGCTCGAGATCCGGCTGCTTGCGTTGCATCGCGAGCGGCTCGTGGACACGAGGACGCGGTTGATCAACGAGCTGCGCTGGCAGCTGCACGACCTCTGGCCCGAGTGGGAGATCCCCAAGCGCGTGCTGATCCACCCGGGCTGGCAGA
>JADGPO010000157.1 GCA_017882405.1 Solirubrobacteraceae bacterium
CGACACCTACTGGGACTTTCACCTCACCCAAGAACACCACCGCGTCCACACGCCACGCTACGCCCTCGGTGTCATCCCCCAATCCACATAGCGAAGTCCCTACAGAGGACCTGCACCCATAAGAATAAGACGTCCATCGATCAGCTCGAGCTGGCATTCCAAGGCGCCGTGGTCATGCTCGGGGCGCAGGCGGTTCTGCGGGCGCTTGCACTGGCGGTAAGCTGAAGCCATGGCAGACACGAACAAGCCCACGACTGCCCCAACGCCGCCGGACAAGGTCCAGCCGCTGCCTCACGACGCGTTCTTCTCCGAGAAGCGCGGCAGCGGCTCCTCGTCGAACGGCAGCGGCAAATAGCGTCCGCTCGTCGGATCCCAGCCGTGCACTCCGGGCGTTCTCGAGCGAACATCCAAGGCTCCCCAAGGGCTCCCCAAACTCACCACTTCTGAGGCGCCCGGGCGGAACTGAGCGCAACTCGAAAAGCCCGATTTCATTGGGTTTGTCGCGCTCAGATCCCTTGAGTTCACCCTCCGGGCCCTCTGCGAAGCCGTCTACACCGGTTCGATTCCGGTCGTCGCCGCTGAGTCAGCTGCAGTCGTCGCCCTCAGGTAGCCAGCTCGAGCTGGCCATCGGGCCGCCAGCGTGCCCGCTCGCCGGTCCGCAGCGCCCGACCGCTCGCGAACGGATCGCGGATGAACCCCGCGTCGCCGCCGTCGTCCAGGTAGCCCGCGACGACACCCTCCCCCGCGATCACCAGCTCGCCCGGGGCGCCCACCGGCACCGGCCGGTCGTGGCGGTCGAGCACGTAGGCGCGCGTGTTGGCCAGCGGGCGACCGATCGTCACCGGTTCGTCAGTCTGCACCGCGGCGAGCGTGCAATAGCCGGAGGTCTCGGCCCTCCCGTAGGCGTTCCACAGCACCCGACAGCGCTCGAGGATCTGCCCAGCCAGCTGCCGCGACAGAGGGGCTCCGCCGCTCAACGCCCGCAGCCCGCGGACGGAGGTCAAGCCGGTGTCGATCAGGGACTGCCATTCGCTGGGCCAGGCTTGCAGCAACGTGACCTCCTCAGCGCCGATCAGCCGGCGCAGACGCGAGCCCTCGGCGGCGACCTCGGCGGGTGCCAGCACGATCCGGGCCCCGGCGATCAACCCCATCCACAGCGCCGCGATCGGGTCGGAAGCGAGCGTCCTGGGCAGCACGAGGACCGTGTCGGCGGGGCCGATGCCAAGCCGGGCGGCCAGCGCCCTGGCCAGGTTGACCGCGGCGGCGTGAGTAACCGCCACCGGTCGCCCCCCGGCCGCCTGAAGCACGCCGCAGACGGCGGCCGGCTCTCGCGCCGCCACCGGCTCGCCATCCCTGCTCCCGCCGTCGCGCCACCGCAGCACGGCGCCCGCCTTGAGGGCCCCCAATGCCCGGACGACCAACTCGACCGACGGCTCGCCGCCGAGCGTCTGGACGTCGCTGGACAGCGCGCTGCCGCCGGTCAGCCGGTCGGCGGTCTCCTGTGCACGGAGCTCCAGCTCGCCGTAGTCCAGCCGGTGGGTGCCATCAGAGACGGCGACCGCCCGCGGCTGACGGAGGGCGCACTCTCGGATGAGATCGTGCACCGGCGCCGCGCGCAGCTCGGTCCGGGTGGCGTTCCACTCGATCAGCTGCCGGTGCTCCTCGGCGGGCGTGAGGATCGCCAGGCGGCTGATGGGCGCGGCCGGATCCGAGGCCACCTGGTCGACCAATCGCAGCCAGTGGCCGCGCAGGCGGACGGCGGTCGCGCGCTCGAACAGGTCGCGATCGTAGATCAGCTGTCCGACCAGCTCACCGGCCGGCCGCTCGTCGAGCTGCAGCTCCAGGTCGAGCTTCGAGGCGCCCACGGCATCGGCCAGCGGGCTGTCGATCTGATGGACCGACCAGGCGGGATCGGTCGCCTCAGCGGCCGGCTCCAGGACGAGCATCGTCTGGTAGATCGGATTGGCACCGGATGCCTCGGGGTGCAGGGCTCGAACCAGTCGCTCGAACGGCAGAACGTTGTGAAGCCCATCAAGCAGATCGTTGCGGACACGCACGACCAGCTCAACGAACGACGGATCGCCGCCCAGGTCCAGGCGCACGGCGAGCGGGGTGAGGCCGCAGCCGACGAGCAACTCGAACTCGGGTCGCTGGCGCATGTCCGCGGCGACGGCGAACACGACGTCCTGCTGCCCGGTGTAGCGAGACTGCAGCAGCGACCAAGTCGCCGCCAGCGCCTGAAACAAGGTGCCGCCGGCCTGCCGCCCGATCTCACGCAGCCGGTGCACCGTGTCGGCGGAGATCGACAGCTCCACGGCGCCTCCGCGCGACCGAGCCGTCGACGGGCGGAGGTGATCCACAGCCAGCGAGAACGCCGGCGCGTCGTCCAGTCGTCCTTCCCAGTAGGCCAGACGGCGCTGAGCGCGCGGCTGCTCCATCCACGCCTGCTCCCAGCGGGCGTAATCCGCGTAGCTGAGCGGAGTCTCGGCGAGCGGACTGGATCGGCCAGCACTGAACGCCTCATAGAGCGTGGCCAGCTCGGGCAGCACGATGCGGGTCAAGCTGACGCCGTCGAAGATCAGGTGGTGCATCGCCAGATACAGGCGGTGGTGGTCGGAGGCGAAGCGGATCAGTCGCGGGCGCAGCAGCGGACCGTGGCGCACGTCATAGGGAACCCGCGCGGTCTCGGCGACGAGCTCGACGGCGCGCCGCTCGGCCTGCTCGGAGCTGAGGTCTGAGAGGTCGAGCACCGGCAGCTCGAAGATCGGCGCCGGTCCGACGACCTGGACAGGCTCGCCGTCGACGGTGTCAAACGTCGTGCGCCACGCTTCGTGGCGGCGCACGATCTCTTTGAGCGCCAGTCGCAGGGCGTCCGCGTCGAGCGGGCCGTCCCTGCGAAATGAGATCGCCTCGTTGTACGTGAGAGCGGTCGGGGCCAGGAGGGCCCTGTACCACAGTGCCTCTTGAGCCACTGACAGCGGAGCCGGTGATGCGGAGGACGCCGGGGTGGCGGTGCTCCGCATCGCGGTCACCCCGCGACCACGCGGAGGCTGGTCAGGCCTCGCAGCCCCAGATTGGGCCGCCACCGGATCTCCTCGTCGGGCGCGAGCGAGAGCTCGCTGAAGCGTGACAGCAGGGTCTCGAACGCCAGCTGTCCCTCGATCCGGGCCAGCGGTGCGCCGAAGCAGAAGTGCGCAGCCCAGCCGAAAGCGACATGACGGTTGTCGGGGCGGGCGAGATCGATCCCGTCGGGATCGGAAAAGCGCTCGGGGTCGCGGTTGGCGGCGCCCATCACGGCGATCACCGCATCGCCCTCGGCTATCGCGGAGTCGCCGAGGACGGCGCCCGCCGGAGCCAGACGGGCGGTGTGCTGGCTGGGGCTCTCGTATCGCAACAGCTCCTCGACCGCGGAGGGCATCAGCGCCGGATCCGCGCGCAGGCGGTCCAGCTGGTCAGGTTGGCGCAGCAGCGACAGCAGCCCGTTGCCGATCAGGTTGGTGGTCGTCTCCTGGCCGCCGACCATCGTCACGATGACGTTGGCCACGATCTCCTCGTCGGTCAGTCGGTCACCGTCAACCTCGGCCGTGACCAGCGCGTTGATCAGCCCCTCGGTGGGGTGCGTCCCCTCTGAGGCAATCGCCGCGCTGAAGTAGGCGACCATCTCCTCGACGCTCTGGAGCACCTTGGCCGCGCGGCCGGGGTTGTGCTGGAAGTTGCCGAGCATCTCGGCGAAGTCCTGCGACCAGGACTTCAGCAGCTCGTGGTCGGAGGTCGGCACGCCCAGCATCTCCGCGGTGACGATCGCCGGCAGCGGGTTGGCCAGCCGCGACATCACGTCGAACTCCCCGTCGCTCGTGAGCTCGTCGACCAGCGTCTCGGTGATCTGGCGGATGTGCTCGCGCAGACGAGCCACCCGCCGCGGGGTGAACGCCACCGAGGCCAGCCGGCGAACCCGCCCGTGCTCGGGCGGATCCAGGAACAACATCTGCTTGACCATGACCGCGGCTATCGGGCTCAGCTCGCCCATGCCGAGGTCGTCCAGCCGGTCCGGGGCCGGGGTCCGAGCGGCGCGGAAGCGATGCAGCACGGTGACGACATCGGCGTAACGGGTGACCACCCAGGCATGCAGGTAGGGATCCCAGTGCACCGGGTCCTGCTCGCGGAGCTGGCGATACAGGGGATACGGGTCGGCCAACACCTCCGGGTCCAGGAGGTGGTACAGGCTCAGCGGCGGGGACCCGCCGGTCGCGGAGGCACTGCTCGCCGAGCCAGAGGAGGCGGCGCTCACTACGCGACCAGGTCGGCGGCACGGCCGCCGGACGTTTGCCGTTGCACCTCTTCGGCGATCTCGTTCAGCGTCGGGTGATCGAACAGGTAGCGCAGGCTGATCTCCGCACCGAACAGGTCCTCCAGCCGGACGATCAGCTGCGCTCCGAGCATCGAATGGCCGCCCAGCAAGAAGAAGTTCTGGTCCAAACCGATCCGCTCCACGGACAGCAACTCGGCGACGACCGACGCGATCGTCTGCTCGATCTCCGTCTGCGGCAGGCGAACCGATACCTCGGATGGGCCCAGCGACAGGGGCTCGACCGTGGCACGAACCTCCAGTGCCGCCCGATCGAGCTTGCCGTGCGGGGTCAACGGCAGTTCGGACAGCCACACGTAACGGGCCGGCACCATGTAGTCGGGCAGCCGTCCGCCGACGAACGCATTCAGGTCGACATCGGCCGGGCGCTCGCCCACGCCGGCCACGACGTAAGCGACCAGCTCGCGATCGGCGCCCGAGCCACCGACGCCGAGCACGGCGCATGCCTCGATCGCCGGGTGCGAGCTCAGCGCGGCCACGATCTCGGCGGGCTCGACCCGGAAGCCGCGCAGGCTCAGCTGATCGTCGCCGCGGCCCAGGAAGTCCAGCTGGCCATCGGGCCGCCGCCGAACCCGGTCACCGGTCCGATACCACCGGTCACCCTCGCTCTCGAGGAAACGCGCGGCGGTCAAGTCGTCCCGGTGCAGGTAGCCGCGGGCGACGGCGACTCCGCCGACCAAGAGCTCCCCCACCTCGCCCGGCACCACCGGTGCCAGGTCGTCGTCGACGATCTCAATTCGCACTCCGGCGATCCCCCGCCCGATCGGCGGCGGCCCATTGCCCTCGGGAGCGACAGCGCCGGAGGTGGCGACCACCGTGGTCTCACTCGGCCCGTAGTTGTTGATCACCTCGAAACCGAGATCCGCGCGCGGCCTGCGGGTGAGAGCGTCGCCACCGGTCAACAGGAAGCGCAGCGCCGCCTCGGGCGGCCACGGCACGGCCAGCAGCGTCTCGGCGATGGCGGTCGGCACAAAGCTGACCGTGATGCCCTCGGCCACGAGCCAGTCGCGCAGGCCCAGCGGGTCGCGGCGCAGCGGCTCGGGGACGATGTGAAGCGCCGCCCCGCAGGCGAGCGTCGGCCACAGCTCCCACACGGCGGCATCGAAGCCAGGGCTGGCGAGCTGGGTGCAGCGGTCGGCGCTTGTAAGCGAAAAGGCGGCGTTATGCCACGCGATCAGGTTGGCCAGGCTGCCGTGCTGCACCATCACACCCTTGGGATGGCCGGTGGAACCCGACGTGTACACCACATACGCCAGGTCCGAGGACTGCGGCGGTGCAGGCAGAGGCTCGCCGTCGCTCACCGTCGCGTCGGGCGGAAGCCGGCCGCCCGAGCCGAGCACGACCGTCACTCTGCTGCCCAGCGGCCGGTCGGCATTGGGGCCGTCGGTCACCACCGCCGCGACGTCGGCGTCATCGAGCATCCAGCGGATGCGCTCGTCCGGATAGGCGGGGTCGATCGCCACGTAGGCCGCGCCGAGCCTGAAGGCCGCGAGCGCGCCGACTACCAATGAGGCCGAGCGCTCCAGGCACTGGCCGACCAGGTCGCCCGCATTAACCCCGAGCTCTCGTAGATGCCTCGCCAGGCGCTCGGCGCGCTCTGACACATCGCCATATGTGAGTGTGTCGTTCTCATCACGAACCGCGACGCTGACGCGCGCGCTGCGCGTCGCGTTATCGAAAAGCTCGAGCGCTGTGGACTGCTGCATATGCCCTCCTGCCATCAGACCGCATCCTGGCAACTTATTCTCCACCTACCCGTACCGAAGCTTAGCCGTCCTTGCGCAAACCGTCGAAAATTGTCAGGTCCGGCTCATACGGACCTGATGGTGTCCAGTCCGGCTGACCCGAGCCGGAAACGGCGGCGGTGAAGCCAGCGGGAACGACCAGGGAATGCACTGACCATCCAGACACTCTGACCGGCCGGTCGTCTCCAGCCCACACCTTCACCGTGGCCGGCGGCACGGATAGCCCTGCACCTGTCGCCTTCAGGTAGGCCTCCTTTCGCGCCCAGCAAGCGAACAGCCCCGTCCGGCGGTGCTCAACCGGTCGCGTGTTCAGCGCGCGCTGCTCGGACGCCGAGAGGAACCTCGCCGCGAAGCCCTCAACGTCCGTCGAAGGACTGATCGCCTCGACGTCCACCCCCACCTCCATGCACCGGCTGCAGGCCACCAATGCCAGGCCCTCGCTGCGCGACGTGCTGAAGCGCAATCCGACGTCATCTCCGTCCAGGCGTGGCTTGCCACGTTCGTCGACCACGATCGTCAGTGCGCCGGGATCGCAGCCCAGCTGCGCGGCCACCAGGTGCCGCCGCCAGCCCCGGGCGGTCAGCCAGCGCCGGCGATCCAGCGGGTCCTGCCGTTGCTCTGCCTCACGCCGCTCGGCCTCTGGCAGGCAGGCAGCGAGCTCGAGCCGGGCCGACTCGGGCAGGTCCAAGGGACAGGACCAAACGATGACCGCAACATCCATGAGGCTCGGGAGCACAGGCGTGGCGAGGAGCGTACCGGCGATCCGGTGCCCGGAGGAGCGCGCAGGCCCAGGGCTATACTGCGCCGACGCGCGGCTGTAGCTCAGTTGGCTAGAGCGTCTGCTTGCCATGCAGAAGGTCGAGGGTTCGAGTCCCTCCAGCCGCTTCCTAAAAAGCCCCGGTAATCCGGGGTTTTTTGTTGCCCACTGACAGCTCGGGATGAACCAGACCGGCCATTTCCAGCGCTTGGTTCCGGATTGGTTCCGGAAACTCATGGTCCCACGCGCCCCTTGCTTGCGTCTTCTGCCCCCGATGAGCGGCGCTGCTGCTGTCTCGACGAGTCTGTTCCGGATTGTTCCCGAAACCCCCCGGCGGCAAAGTCCCTGTCGTCTGCCGACGTCCCTCCGATCGGGGGTCGACCATTCAAGTTTTTTCGTAGACGTCGGCGGCTCGCGCTTCGCCGTTGTAGATCGCGCGAGCCTCGGCCAGCGTGCACCCAAGTGTCTGCTCGAGGATCTCGACGGCGCCCTTGCCCATGTTGAGCACCTGCTGGTAGACGGCGAGCGTGAGCGTC
>JADGPO010000028.1 GCA_017882405.1 Solirubrobacteraceae bacterium
CGTCATCGAGCGCCCGCCGGATGCTGCCCACGCGACCGTCCATCATGTCGGACGGGGCAATGACGTCGGCCCCGGCGCGGGCCTGGGAGACGGCCGTGCGGCTGAGCAGCTCCAGCGTGGCGTCGTTGTCGACATAGGGTGGGTGGGGCCCGGTTCGCAGGACGCCGCAGTGGCCGTGGCTCGTGTACTCGCACAGGCACAGGTCGGTGATGACAAGCAGATCCGGATGGGCCTCCTTGATCGCCCGGGTGGCCAGCTGCACGACACCCTCGTCGTCCCACGCGCCGGAGCCCTCCTCGTCCTTGGCGGCGGGCAGACCGAACAGCAGGACGCCGGGGATGCCGAGCGCCGCGGCCTCGCCGGCCTCGGCGACGGCATGGGCGATCGAGAGGCGATCGACGCCCGGCATCGCGTCGATCGGCTCGCGGCGGTCGATGCCGTGGGCGACGAACATCGGGTAGACGAAGTCGGCGGCGGTGAGGCGCGTCTCGCGCACCAGACCGCGGAGCGCGCGGTTGGCCCGGAGGCGGCGCAGGCGGGTCTGCGGAAACGACATGGCTGTCAACCGAGCATACCGGCGTGCGCTGGCCGGCCCCGCCTGGATCAGTGGCCGCGCAGCAGGTTCCAGCGCTCGATCCGGTAGTCGGTGACCAGACCGTTGACGTAGTAAGGGTCAGACCGCACGAACGCCTCCACGTGCTCGCGCTCGACGCCGCGGAACACGATCGCGCCGCCGGTCGGCGGATCGAAGCCGCCCGCGAAAGCTATGTGCCCGGTGTCGCGCTGGGCGATGATCCGCTGCAGGTGGGCCGACCGATAGGGCTCCCGGAGCGTCGCCATGTCCGCTACGTAGGTGTAGATCAGGATGTGGTGCAGGTCCGGGTCCACCATTCGTCTCTGACCCTAGTACGCTCTGAGGGGCATGAGCAATCTCGATCGACGCGGCCGATACACCCCCCGGCGGGCCCGCGAGGCGCGGGCCTACCGTCTCGCCCTGGTCAGCGGCGGCGCCGGCGCGCTCGGAGTGATCGGGCTGGTGCTGGCGGTGGTCGGCGTGGTCGGCGCGTTCTGGCCGGTCATCCTGCTGATCGTGGCCGCGCTGAGCGCCTTCGGGTTCATGCGCGCCACCGGTCAGCGCTAGAGCCCGCACTTTGTTCCACATCCGCCGGCGTGATTGCGGGTGTGGGTCAGATCGCCGCCCAGGCATGCGCGGTGTTCCAGATCCGACCCGGTCGATCGGGTCTGGACCAAACGGCATGCCCAGAGAACCTGGTGCAGGTCGTAGACGACGCTTGAGGGGCCCGCGCGCTGCGATCGGCCACGAAACAGCGCGCGGGCTGACCCGGGCGGGTCAGGCTCAGTGCACGGCGGCGTCCACCGCCACCGCCACGAAGAGCAGCGCCAGGTACAGCAGGGAGTAGTGAAACAGCACGCCCGCACGCCGTGGCGTGCTCTCGCGCCGGACCCGCCAGGCAAGTGCGCACAGGACGCCGTCGAGCACCCCGGCGCCCGCCAGATACACGACGCCGAAGGTCCCCGTCAGGACCGGGGCGATCGTCGCCGCGACCAACGCGAGCGTGTAGAGCAACATCCGCGCCGTCGTCGCCGACGTACCCCTGACGACCGGCATCATCGGGACGCCTGCCGCCTCGTAGTGGGGGGCCAGCAGCAACGCCAGGGCCCAGAAGTGCGGCGGAGTCCACAACAGCACGATCAAGAACAGGAACGCCGCTCCAAGGCCGATTGTGCCGTGCGCGGCCGCCCAGCCCGCGAGCGGCGGGATCGCGCCGGCGGCGCCGCCGATGACGATGTTCTGCGGAGTGGTGCGCTTCAACCACAACGTGTAGACGAGCACGTAGAACAGTCCGCCGCTGGCCGCCAGCGCGGCCGCCAGCAGGTTCGCGAACACCGCCAGCACGAGGAACGAGAGGGCCGACAGCGTCAGGCCGAAGGCAGCCGCATGCGCCGGCGCGATCCGACCCGCCGCGACCGGTCGCGAAGCGGTCCGGGGGCCCATCAGGCGGTCGATGTCACGGTCAAGCACATGGTTCAGCGCGCTCGCGCCACCACACGCCAGCGCCCCGCCCACCAGGAGCGCCGCCAGCGGCAGCGGCGCCGGCGCCCCGCCGGCGGCGGCGACCATCGCGCACACCGAGGTCAAGACCAGCAGCGACATGATCCGCGGCTTGGTGAGCGTCACGTAGTCGCGCACCACCGCGGCCGCCGCCGGCCGGATGACCGGGCGCGCCCGTACGCCGGGCAGCGCTTCGAGCGCCTCAGGCACGGCCGCCCCCCGCCCGCGTCCGATCGCCAGCGCCGGCGAGCACCCGCAGATCGTGCGTCACCCGGTCGGGCAGGTACGGATACAAGAACCCGGAGCGCTCGTCCCCGCGGCGGTCGATCAGGTACAGCGCCTCGGTATGGGCGATGTCGCCCCGCTCGGGCTGGACGTAGATGCGATAGGCCCGCCACACCCGCGCGAGCTCGGAATGGGTCCCCCGCAGCCAGTGCCACGGCGCCAACCCCGAGAGGCCCCACGATCGAGCGGCCGCGCGTGTGCTGGCGGCCGTGTCAAGCGGGTTGACGCTGACGACCACGAGAACCGGCCGCTGCGCGGGCGGTAGCGAGCGCTCGGCCCCGGCCAGCGCCCGCCCCGCCAGCGGGCACTCCTGCCGGCAGTGCGAGTCGAAGAACACCATCGCCACGGTGCGCCCGCGCAGCGCCCCCAGCGAGAACGGTTGGCCGCGCTGGTCGTGCAGCGCCGCGATCGGCGGAGCCGGCCGGGCGCCGGCGGGCCAGGTCGCCTCTCCGGTGAGCTTGACCGAAGCCGGGCCGCCGGCCGACGGCGACACCACGCCCCGCAGGGAGCGCGCTCCGATGGCGATCGCGGCCACCAGCAGCGGGACTCCGACCACAGCGGCACTGATCCTGAGCGCCCCGACGCGCCGGCGCCCCAGGCCCGCGTACGTCTCCATCACGATTCGGCGCCGCCGGGCGCAGGCGGGTCGACCTCCGCGGCGGCCGCGAGCACCTCCGGCGGGGGAAGCGCCGCCGAGGAGGTTGGCGTGTCCTGCGGAACATGCCTGACCGCGCGCAGGTACCAGACGACGATCGCGATCAGCACGGCGAGCGGCAGCAGCAGCGTGAGCAGCGAGCCGGCCAGGAAGTTGTCGGCGTACAGGATCGGGGGCATCTGGCTGTCGGTCCTCCTAGGTCGTGATCGCCGGTGCGGCCGAGCGCGCGGCGCTGTTGTCCGGCTCGAGCCAGCGGTATACGCCGATGATCGCGGCGACCGTGTAGGTCAGCGAGCCGGGCACCCACATCACTCCGCCCGCCAGCTGCTGATCGGTCAACGCCGAGATTCCCCCTGGCCGGTGCGCGAGGGCGGCGTAGTGCGCGTAGAGCGGGTGGGGCGCGAGCACGAGAACGATCGCCAGGACCCAGCCGACGACCATCGCGCCGACCACGAAGGCGATCCGGGCCGGCCAGACCAGGTGCGGTCGCAGCGGCCCGGGGTCGATCACCCGCGCCCACAGCAGCAGGCCGGTGAAGAAGAACATCGCGTGCTCCAGATCGTGGACCGCGCTCGAGCTCAGGGTCGCGTCGTAGGCGGCGGGGATGTGCCAGACGAGCATGCCGGCGTTGAACGCCAGCCATGCGGGCCACGGGCGCGCCAGCGCCCGGACGGGCGCCGTCCAGCGTGAGCGCGCGAGCGCACGTCCGACCCGCGTCCGCGTGCGCAGCGGCAGCGCGCGCCACATGCGCGGCCACGGACGGCCGAGCAGGATCAGCGGCGGGGCGACGGTGAGCAGCAGCACGTGCTGGAGCATGTGGGCCCAGAAGAGCTGGTCCGCGTACCCGTCCAGCGGCGACTGCAGCGCGATCACGATCGTCGCCAGCCCCGCTACGAAGGACGCCTCGCGCCACGGCTCGCGCCCGGTGCGGCGGTAGCCACGCCCGCCGAGGGTGTACAGCAGGGCCGCGATCGCCACGTAGGCGAGCGGGGGTTCGATCGACCAGCCTCCCCAGCTCATGCTCAGAGCACGTACAGGAGCACGAACAGGAGCACGCCGTTGGCGACGTAGAACGTCCAGAAGAACGAGCACGCCTCCAGGCCGGCGCGGACCACCGCGCTGTCGCTCATGACGTCCGCGGGGGTCGCCGAGACAGCGTGCTGTCGCCGGCGCCACGCGGTCGCGACCTGAGTCTCGATCCAGTAGGCGCAGGGGAGCGTGAACACGGCATAGAAGGCCGTCCAGCCGACGAACACGCTGGCGTAGCCGCCGCTGGCCGGGCCGAACCCGAGCGTCGTCCAGTCGATCACCTGGAGCACGATCGAGAGCAGCGCCAGGGCCAGCGCGGGCGCCCCGGCGCGCACCGTCAACTCCCGACGCGTCGCCGCCAGACGCAGCAGCGCGGCACTGGCGATCAGCACCAGGACGATCACCACGCCGAGAACGACCGACGGGTCGACGGTGCCGATCTTCCAGCCCTTGTTCGTGTCCAGCGAGCGCAGGTAGAAGTAGGCGAACACGAACGCCGCGAAGAAGAACGACGCCGCCCCGCAGAGCTGTCGCGCGCTCACCCACATCGCGCGCGGCTGCCACTCGGGCGGCTCGAGCTCGATCTCCGGATGGGTGGGCGCTGATGCCGAAGCTTCCATCGTCGCGCCCCCTCAGCCTGCCGGCACCATCGCCGGCGGACCGGTCGGCTCGACTCCGTACGGATACGGATCGGCGTCGAACACGGGGATCTGATCGAAGTCGTGCACCGGCACGGGGGTCGGCAGCTGCCACTCCGCGGATTTCGAGTTCCAGGGATTGGCGGGCGAAGGCTCGCGCTTGATCAGCAGCGACCAGATCAGGTTGACGAGGAAGACCAGCATCGAGAGTCCGATCACGAACGCCGACACCGAGACCCAGATGTTCAGGGCCTGCAGGTGTGCGGGGTAGGTGACGACCCGCCTCGGCTGTCCCAGGATCCCGAGCGCGAACAGCGGGCCGAAGGTCGAGTTGAAGGCGATGAACAGCGACCAGAAGTGGATCCTGGCGAGACGCTCGTTGAAGCTGAAGCCCGTCATCTTCGGGCCCCAGTAGTAGATCGCCGCGAACAGTGTGAACACCAGGCCGCCCATGATCGTGTAGTGGAAATGGGCCATCGAGAAGAAGCTGCCGTGCGTCGAGACGTCACTGGGGACGTCGGACAGGAACACTCCCGAGATGCCGCCGATCAGGAAGTTGAACACCCATCCCATGCAGAACAGCATCGGCACCGAGTAGCGGATTCGCCCGCGCCACAGCGTCCCCATCGCGCAGATGAACACGAACCCCGTCGGCAGCGAGATCAGCTCCGTCGAGAGCATGTAGAACGGCCGCAGGTCGGAGTTGATCCCGCTCATGAACAGGTGGTGCTGCCAGACCATGAACGAGAGCAGGGCCACGCCCACCATCCCGCTCACGGCCAGCCGGTAGCCCCACAGCGGCTTGCGGCAGAACACCGGCAGAAGTTC
>JADGPO010000029.1 GCA_017882405.1 Solirubrobacteraceae bacterium
CCTGGGTCGACGCCGTGCTCGAGAGCAACGGCGTGGCCGTCGAGCAGCCGGTGTAGCTCAAGCCATGAATCCCGGTTCGGGGGAGGTGAGCGGGCCCCGGACCGGGACAGCGCGGCGGCAGGGACGCTCACGCAGCGAAGCCCGGCGGCCTAGGACACGTCGCGGGCGCCCATCCCGCCGCGGGCGGGGTGCGTGGCGTCCAGCGCGTCGATGGTGTCAAGTACCGCTTCGGTGTCGGTCGGTCGCTCGCCCCCAAACGCTTCGCGGATGCCGAGATCGGCCATCCACCGCAGCCGGGCCGCGCCCGCGCCGGCGACCAGAGGATCGAGCCCGACCTGGGCGACAAGCTCGGCCGAGGCCGCAAGCTCATCCGAGCGTCGCTGCGCATACAGGGCGAGGGAGCCCATGACGCGGGTCGTGAGCTCCGTGAACGGCACCTGCTCGGCAGCGCCGCCGATGCTCGCCACGACCGTGTCCTCGAGGCCGTACCGGCGGGCGGCGACAAGCATCTCCAGGATCAGGGCATCGCGGCCCTTCATGTAGACGCTGCGCAGGAGCTTGACGAGAGACGCCTGCCCGGGAGCCCCGTCGAGGACCGAAACGCGGAAGCCGAAGGGCTCGGCAAACGCCGCCCAGCGGGCCGCGCCCGGTCCGGCGGCCATCATCGGCACCGCGTGCCGGTCCACGTTGACCGTCCCGAGAACCGCGACGTCGACGTACTCGGCGCCCGCTTCGCCGACGCGGCTGGCAAGCGCCAGCTTCTGCGACGGGGCCAGGGGCGCGGGGTCCACGTAGATCGCGCCCGGGGCCAGATGCCCCACGACCGCCTCGGCCACCTCGGCGGCAGCTGCCGCCGGGACGGCGGACACCACGAGGTCCGCGGTTCTGACGAGCTCCCCGACCGATGCGCAGGAGCGCACTCCCGCGGCCGAGAGTCGCTCCGCGCGGGCCTGAGCGCTCGCAGCGTCCCCGGACGGGCGCAGGTAGGCGACGATGTCCTGGGCGCCGCCGTCGGTCAGCCCAGCGGCAAAGGCCTGCGCAAGCGCTCCGAAGCCCACGAACCCGACGCGCATCGCCGCGTCGCCACCGCCCTTCGCCGCGTCCCCGCTCCTGGGCTGGTCGGGCGGGGTCGTGGTCACAGCGGCTCTGTCGTCGCCCAATTCAACGGTTTCGCTCCCTCCTGGCCGCGGGGGCGATGCTGTCGGGGCCGCCGGGCGATGGCCAGCAGCGCCGGGCCGAGTGCCAGCAGCACCCAGAGCTGCTTGCTGTACTGATCGGAGACGAAGAAGTCGGCGACCAGAATGCCGGCGAGAGCGACGACCAGCGAACGCCCGAGAATCTCCAGCGATCGTTGGCCGGTATCGCGAAACACACCGACCGCCTTGACCGCACTGCGGATCGAGAGCCAGAGGATGAGGAGGAACAACGCCAGTCCGATGATTCCCATCTCGGCCAGGATGTGCAGGTAGATGTTGTGGGCGGGGAACGGCGTGGTGACGATGAGATCTCCGCGGGTGATCACCCCCGGTTGGGTGAGCAGATAGTGTGGCTCGGCGATCGTGTAATTGCCCGAGCCCACGCCGATCACCGGGTTGGCCCGCACCATCCGGAGGCCGATCTTCCAGATGTCCGACCGCCCGCTGGTGTTGGAGCTCGTCAGCCGCTGCACCGCGCCCGAGGCGTCGTTGCCCAGGAAGATCGCGCCCACGAGCGTCGCCGCGATGACCAGGGCCACGAAGGCCGGTCGGGCCCGGCCGGCGTAGACGCAACCGACGAGCACCACCACGGCCAGCGATATGAACCCGCCGCGGGAGAGCGTGCCGAAGAAGGCGATCATCGCACCCAGCGCGGCCAGCATCGCCAGTGTCCTGGCCACCGGGGCGCGCCGCTGCACCAGCACCAGCGCGCTTGAGAAGACCGTGCAGACGACCAGCAGCGTTGCCAGCACGTTGGCCTCGACGTTAGCGCCCGATAGGCGCCCGACCTGCGCCGCGGCAGCTCCACCGGTGACCTTGCCCTGGGTGAGCCCCCACAGGACGGAGAGCACTGCTCCGACGATGAACACCCCAAAGATCCACACGACGTGCCGGCGGTCTCGGACCGACCAGAACACGATCGGGACGAGGAGCGCGTCGAGCGCGAAGCGCTCGGTCGACTTGAACACCGCTGACGGGCTCTGCGCCCACAGAACGCTCATCATGTTCCATGCCAGGAAGGCGACCAGCGCCGCCATCAGCCACGGCTGCTGCGCCGAGAAGTCCCGCCGCGCCCCTCGCTGAGACAGAACCACCGCTAGCCACGATCCGGCCAGCACCGCGCCCGCGCCCTTGGTCAAGCTGAGATTCTGGTTGCGGCTCACCACATCGAGGAACGTCACCAGCAGGAACAGACACAGACCGAGCGTCAGGTTCCATAACACCAGGAGCCCGAAGACCATTCCCGCGGCGGCGGCCAGCCCCAGCGTCGGATTGATGCCGGCCAGCACGCCCACCACGGCCGCCAGCCCCAGCAGTACCCCCGGAGCGACGACTCCGCCGGCCGAGCGGTCCCAGGTACCGCGAATCGCGCTCACGGGGATGGTGCTGTAGCAGAACGCGGACTGGAGAATTCGCCCTTGAGAAACGAGGCGGTGCGGCGCAGCTCGGCCTCGATCGTGTGCGCACGGACCCGCTCCACCCCGGCCTGGACGAGGCGCGCGCGCAGCTCCTCGTCGGCTGCGAGCTGTCTCAGCCGGTCGGCCGCCGCGTCAGCGTCGTCGGGTTCCATCAGCAGCGCCGCTCCGCCGGCGGCCTCGGCCACGCTTCCCACCGCCGTCGCGACGACCGGCAGGCCGGCAGCGAACGCCTCGAAGAGGATCTGAGGCAGGCCCTCGGTCCGCGACACGTGCAACAGGGCGTGCGCCTCACGGTAGGCGTCGCGCAGCCCGCCCTGCAGCGGCAGATATCCCCGCAGCTCGGCGGCGTCGTCGACGCCCAGGGCGGCCAGGCGCTCCCGCAGCGCTCCCTCGAGCGGACCCTCGCCGCATACCACGAGTCGCCACCGGCTGTCGGTCGCCCGCAGATTCGCGAGAATATCGGCGAGCAGCAGCGGGTTCTTCTCCTCCTCGA